>NZ_BQIJ01000010.1:0-202377 GCF_021602465.1 Pseudomonas urethralis | reverse complement strand
ACCCCACCACACAACCCGCTACCAGACAAGCTAACCGTTGTCGAGATATGGCTGTGCCGGTCCTTTGCGTATACTGCAACCTATGTTCGCCCACACTGCTTTGCGCCAGCGTTGCGCCAGATGGCTAATCGCAACCGGACTCTTTCTGCTGCTTGGTGCCTGCGTTGAAAAACCCAGCACCCTCGAGCGCGTGAAGGAGGACGGCGTGCTGCGCGTCATTACCCGCAACAGCCCGGCCACCTACTTCCAGGATCGCAACGGCGAAACCGGCTTCGAGTACGAGCTGGTCCAGCATTTCGCCGACGACCTCGGCGTCAAACTGCAGATCGAGACCGCCGACAACCTCGACGAACTGTACGATTCGCTCGGCAAGCCCTCCGGCCCGGTGCTGGCGGCTGCCGGCCTGGTCAGCAGCGACCGGCGCAAGGCCCAGGTCAAGTACTCGCACCCCTACCTGGAAGTGACCCCGCAGGTCATCTACCGCAACGGCCGCCCGCGCCCCACCGACGCCAAGGGCCTGGTCGGCAAGAAGATCATGGTGCTCAAGGGCAGCAGCCACGCCGACCAGCTGGCCGAACTGAAAAAACAGTATCCGGGCCTGGAATACGAAGAATCCGACGCCGTCGAAGTGGTCGACCTGCTGCGCATGGTCGACGAAGGGCAGATCGACCTGACCCTGGTCGATTCCAATGAGCTGGCGATGAACCAGGTGTACTTCCCCAACGTGCGGGTCGCCTTCGACCTGGGCGACACCCGCGACCAGCGCTGGGCGGTGGCGGCAGGCGATGACAACAGCCTGCTCAACGAGATCAACGAATTTCTCGACAAGGCGCAGAAGAACGGCACCCTGCAGCGCCTGAAAGACCGTTACTACGGCCATGTCGACGTGCTCGGCTACGTCGGCGCCTACACCTTCGCCCAGCACCTGCAGCAACGCCTGCCCAAGTACGAGAAACACTTCAAGAGCTACGCCAAGGTCGAACAGGTCGATTGGCGCCTGCTGGCCGCGATCGGCTACCAGGAATCGATGTGGCAGCCTGAAGTCACGTCCAAGACCGGTGTACGCGGCCTGATGATGCTGACCCAGCGCACGGCCCAGGCCATGGGCGTGTCCAACCGCCTGGACCCGAAGCAGAGCATCCAGGGTGGCGCCAAGTACTTCATGAAGATCAAGGAAGAACTCGACGACAGCATCCAGGAACCGGACCGCACCTGGTTCGCCCTGGCCGCCTACAACATCGGCACCGGCCACCTGGAAGACGCCCGCACCTTGGCCAAGCGCGAGAAGCTCAACCCGAACAAGTGGCTGGATGTGAAGAAAATGCTGCCGCGCCTGTCACAGAAGCAGTGGTACCGGCAGACCAAGTATGGTTATGCCCGCGGTGGTGAGCCAGTGCACTTCGTGGCCAACATCCGCCGTTACTACGACATCCTCACCTGGGTGACCCAGCCGCAGCTTGAAGGCCAGGTGGCCGAAGGCAACCTGCATGTGCCCGGCGTGAACAAGGACAAGCCGGCGGATCAGTCTCCGCCGATGTAAGGCTGCCCTGGCCTGTTCGCGGGCGCGCCCGCGAACAGGCCGGTGAAGGTTACGCCTTGGCTCGGCGGGCCTTGAAAAAGTCGCTCAGGATCTGCCCGCACTCCTGCGCCAGCACCCCGCCCTCCACCATCACCCGATGGTTGAGAAAGCCCTGCCCGAAGAACTGCCCCTGGCTCTGCACGATGCCCGCCTTGGGCTCCAGCGCCCCGAACACCACCCTGGCCACCCGCGAATGCACGATCAGCCCCGCGCACATGCTGCACGGCTCCAGGGTCACGTACAGCGTGCTGCCCGGCAGCCGGTAGTTACAGGCCGCCCTGGCGGCGGCGCGAATGGCGACCATTTCGGCATGGGCGCTGGGGTCGCTGTCGACGATCGGCCGGTTGAAGCCCTGGCCGATCACCTGCCCATGTTGCACCAGCACCGCGCCCACCGGCACCTCGCCCATGGCCGCGCCCTCGGCGGCCAGGGCCAGTGCCAGGCGCATGAATTCCTGATCGCGGCTGCGGTCGATGATCTGCGGACGCATCAAACCACCGCGATCGCGGCCATCAGGCCGGTTTCCATGTGGTCGATGACATGGCAGTGGAACATCCAGGTGCCGGGGTTATCCGCCACCAGCGCGACCTGGGCACGTTCGTTCTTGCCCAGCAGATAGGTGTCGGTGAAGTAAGGCTCGGGGATTTGCCGGCGATTGGAGCCGATCACCTTGAAACTCATGCCGTGCAGATGCACCGGGTGCTGGTACTGGGTCATGTTCTTCAGCTCGAAGATGTAGCTCTTGCCCTTCTTCAGCGTGGCGATCGGCCGGTCAGCGCAGGTCTTGTCGGTGATGTCCCAGGCCTGGCCGTTGATCTGCCACATGCTCGACGGTTTGTCTGGATTACTGTCGACCGAGACACTCGCCGCCCATTCGAAATTGAAGTTGAGCTTCTCGGCATTCTCCAGGTCCGGCTCGGCGATCGGATTTGCCGGCAGTGCCTTGGGCCATTCGCCGGGTGCTTCGGTACTGGCCACCGAACGCAAGGTCCCCAGGCGCACGAAACCGTCGCGCAGGGAAACTTCCTCACCCGCTGCGGGGATGCGGATGGCCAGGCAGATGCGCATGCCAGGGCCGAGCCAGTACTCGTCCTGCAGTGGCCGTGGGGTTACCGGGTTGCCGTCGAGGGCATAGATTTTCGCTTCGCAGTTGCCCTTGAGATTGAGGCGGTAGGTCCAGGTGTTGTCCAGGTTCAGCACGCGCACGCGTACCACCTGCCCGGCCGGCAACTCCGTGACCGCGTCGGCCTGGCCATTGATGGTGATCAGCCGCCCGGCAGTGCCGTTGCGTGCGGCCTCGCGGGGGATGCTGAAGGGCAGCCAGCCGCCCTGCTCGTCGACGTGCCAGTTTTTCAGGCTGAGGGTTCGCTCGTGCCTGAACCCGGTCGGCTCGCGCTCCTCGACGATCAGCGGACCGACCAGACCCCGCCCAAGCTCTTCGGAACTGCTGACATGGGGGTGGTACCAGAAGCTGCCGGCATCCGGCACGCGGAACCTGTAATCGAAGTACTCGCCCGGCTTGACCGGCAACTGCGACACGTAGGGCACGCCGTCCATTTCCAGCGGCAGGCGGATGCCGTGCCAGTGGATAGTGGTTTCCACCGGCAGGTGGTTGATGAAGCGCACCCGCAGCCAGGTGCCCTGGCGTACCCGCAGCTCGGTACCCGGCGCCGAAGGGCCGAAGGCCCAGGCCTCGGTCTTGAAGCCCGGCACCAGCTCGACGTCCAGCGGTGCGGCGATCAGTTCGTAGTCATGCCCGGCGTTATCGTCCTCGACCTTGCCCAGCCAGTAACGCGCCGCGCCACCGGCGCCCAGGCCAACCACAACCAGGCCGGTCAGGCCCTTGAGCATTTGTCGACGGGTAAAGGACATCGGTGCGGGTACCTCGCGTTCTGCGCAATCAAGCTGCCAGGCTGGGGCTGGCGATGAAGGGCGAATACGATACACCTGCAAATGGGAAATATTAAGTGAAGTCTCGCTATGCCTTGGTGGCAGGAGCCCCGCAGAGCTGGTTGAACCAGTGCCGGTCATGCTCAGAAGGGGCGCGCATGGCTGCCTGCAGCAGCGCGGCGTCAAGCATCACGTCCAGATTGTCGAGGCGCGCGGCGATGGGCGGGTGGGTGTCGAAGGGATGGGGCATGGTCAGCCCGAGCACGTCTTCGTCCAGGTGCAACGGTACATGTTGCAGGTGCCGGGCCAGCGCTGCAAGCAGCCCTTCGCCACCGCGTTCGAGCAACAAGGCGTCGACCATCCTGCCCAGGGCGATCGCCCGCAGCAGCGCCTGAACGAACAGCTTCGGGCCATGCACCTCGGCCCCCGCACGGTCCGCCAACAATTCCTGCGCGCGCCCCCAATGATGCACCGCGACCTGGAAGTGATGGAGAAACTGCCCGGCCATCCACACCACTGGCCGGGCTACCCAGTCCACGGCCCGCTCGGCGTCGACCATGGCCGAGAACTGTGCGCACATCAGGCTGAAGCGCGCATTGATCTCGCTGCCCTGCTCCGTGTCGCGGCTACGGAAATGGCCGAGCTCATGACCGATGATCGCGGCAGCCTCTTGCTGGCTCAGGACGTTGAGACACGGCAATGACAGGTACAAGGTTCGCCCGCTGAGCGTCGACTGGCCCGGCTGCAGCACGATCGGCACGCTGGTGACGAAAAAGCCTTGGTCGATGCCCACCACGATATGGTCCGGCAGCGGCGCCTGCAGGTGCGCAGCCAGGCCTTCGACCCATTGCCACAGCGCCGCAGCCTCTTGCCGCACCAGCTCACGGCCGAGAAAGCCTGCCTCTGACGCCCCCATGCGCGGCCACTGCTGGCGCATGCGCCAGAGGGTACGCAGGCAGACGGCCAGCACAGACGCCAGCGGCAATACCACCACCAAGACGGTCAAGCCGCCCTGCGCAGCGTGGCTCAAGCCGGCGCTGGTTTCATAGAGCAGTACCAGGCACAGCGAGCCTGCGAGCAGGCCCATGTAGGCGCTCAGCCAACGCCCCAGCACCCGCCAGCTGGCCGTCATGCGCTGATGCAGGTACTGCGCCGAGCGCAACGCGCGCCAGGCGTCGACCCTGAGCCTGAGCCAGGCGCCAATGCCGGCGACCAAGGCGCCCAGTGCCAGCCAGCCACTGAAGCTGGCCATCCCCTTGCGCATGCTCAACCAATGACGGTCGTTGTCGAGTTCGTCCAGCTGCCGCTGCAGCACCTCGCGCGTGTCGACGCGCCCGGCAAACTGCTTGCGTGCAGCCCAAGGCAGCGCCTGCAGCAGGGTATCGCTGGGTGCTGCCAGCCATTGCCGGGTGATGTGCGCCTGCTCTTGCGCCGTTTCGGCCCGCCAGTGCTGCACATTGGCCCAGCCGAACAACGCCAGCGGCAACAGCAGCATGACCAACCCCCAACCCAGGCGCTTCACGGAGCCTCTACCCCCACGCGGGCCACGCCCGGAAACAGCTGTTGCAGGGTGTGCCTGGCCTGCGCGGCTTGCAGATAGGTATAGAGCAGGTCCACCAGCGCCTGCAGATCAAGGCGTCGTCCATTGACTACCGGCGTACACAGCCACAAACGCACGCGCAAGCCACCGGCCACCGTCATCGCGTCAGGCGAAGCCAGCCCTTTGAAACTGGCCGGAAGCAGCGCGGGAGCACGGCTGGACGCCGTCATCGTGAAAATCAGGCGGGTGCTGAAAAAACCCTGCTCGACCTCGAAGCCGTCGAACGCATGCAGGGGTGTCGGTGCCTGGGCGTTGGCAAAGCACAAGGTATCGGGTGTCACGCTCAATACCCGCTTGCCCTGCCGGCGGTACAGCGCGGCGGCGCAGGCCAGAGCGGCCAGGGCCACAGCGACCAGGCCAAGGCCGCAGCCCACAAGCAGCCACAGCGCGCCACTGCCGGCCTGAGGGCCGAACAGCAACGCCAGCCAGACCAGCCAGGCACCCAGGGCGCAAAGCAACAGAGCGGTCATGGCGCACGCCAGCGCTTTGCCAACCGAACGCTCCCGCAGTTCGAAGCTGTCGTGGGGGCCGTCGGCCTGTGCCTGCAGGTATGCCAGATGCGCTTCGCGCTCGGCATCATCCATCAGCCTGCATCAGCTCCAGTTGTCGCTGCGCGTGGGCCGCGTCACGGTAGGCCGCCAGCATTGCGAGCACTTCTTCGTTGCCCAGCTTGCGACCATTGCAGGCCAGGCCAGCGGACATGATACGGATTTGCGGTCGCGGTTTTTTCAGCGCCATCGCCTGGTTGCCGAAGAACTGCAGCTTGACCACACGATGCTTCGGCAGCGCGGCTTCGCTGCTCATTTCCAGCGTCTGCACCATCACCAGGCCTTCATCCTTGACCGCGATGTCTTCAACTTCGGCCATATCGACCGGGGCGTCCAGCGTATCGACGAACAGCTGCCGCCGTGTCAGGCGCATGAACACCTGGGTGCCGGCGTTGCGGTGCTGCCAGGTCACCGCGGCGGCAATGCAGACGATGAATACACCCGCGGCGAGCGCCCCCATGCGTTGCAAATTGAAGGTCACGCCCAGAAGGATCAGGGCGCCCACCAGGAATATCGGCCCCCAGACCTTGTAACGGCGGGAATTGGTGAACTCGCTTTGCGGCGGCACGCGCTCGATCACCTGCTTGAGTTCGGCGATTACCCGGTCGCGCTGGGCAGCACGGGATTGGTCATAAGCTTCGCCGAGCGAGCCGGAAAGCTCTGACAGCGGATCGGTAGGTTCAACCATGGTCAGTCGTTCTCCCTGTTCACTGTTGCTTGGCCAGGTAATCGGTCAGGAATGCCTGGGCATTGCCCTGACGCGACAGCCCCTCGGAATAGCCAACCTGCACCGGTTGCGGCTCGCCAGGCAGGTACAGCTCACCGCCCCAGCCGCCCTGAACGACCAGTACCACGAACTTCTTGCCGTCCACTGTCGTCGAGTAGCGGGTGTCCTTCGCGGTCTTCTCGACCTGCATCTTCTGGATGCGCATGTCCCAGTCGTGATCAACGCCTTCGATCTGAACCAGTGCTTCATTGGCAGCGCGCTCGCCAATGCGCAGCGTCCACACCTTGACGCCCTCCGTGCCCATGTAGGCAACCACCTGTTCGGCCACCACCGGCCGTTGTTCTGCATGGGCCTGGCCCAGGCAGAAAACCAGCGACGCCACCAGCAGGGCAGCCCATTTGCGATAAGCGAACATCTTTTTTCAATCCTGTTGCGAAAACGATCGACCATTGAAAACGGCACCGCCGGCACTGCCAACCCCCGTGACCGGTTCGCACAAAAGACGGCCCTTCGCGCACAACGGTTGTTGCCGAAAATGTGCACGCGTTACCATTTGCGCTCATGCCGCCGCCAACCAAGGATGCTTAGCGCTCATGCCATCGAACAGCCCCTACCTGGACACCGACTTCTGCTTCGACAGCCCAGGGTCGCTCGCCGAGGCCGGCGTGCTGGACAGCCGCAAGGCGCAGATACTGGGCAGCGCCACCGGGCACTATCGGGCGCAGACGGTACACGCCGGGTTGCAATACTTCGATTGCAACCTGCAATTCCCGGAGCCGCTGCAGATCGACAAGGTGCTGCCGCAAAGCTTGTGCGTCGTGCAACTGTTCGACGGCGCCTGGCAGCACAAGGTCGATGGCACACTGAACCGTTACGCACCCGGCCAGTTGCACTTATTGGGCCTCGGCGAGAGCCTGGAGGCGCAGGACCAGTTGCCTGCCGCCAGCCACGCGCGCATGGCGGGCGTGCGTATTGCCGGTGACTACCTGCATGAGCTGGCCCGAGATGAAGCGCAGCTGAAGCCCCTGCTGGCCTTGACGGCAGATGGCATGCGGTTCGATCAGTTACCACACTGCCCGGCAGTGAGCCGCCTGCTGCAGCAGTTGTATCTGTCCCCTTACACTGGCGGGCTCCGGCGCCTGCATTGCGAAAGCCTGAGCCTGGCCATCGTGCTGGAGCTGGCCCGCTACCTGATCGGCCCTGCGCACGCCACGAACAAGCCGGATCGCGGGCTACGGGACCTGGCCATCGAAGCGCGTCGCCTGCTCGACGCGCAGCTGAGCGCCCCGCCCACCGCCGCCAGCCTGGCGCGCCAGCTGGGCGTGGGCGAGACCACCTTGCGCAGGGCGTTCCGCGATGAATTTGGCCGGCCTATCCTGCAGTATGTGCGGCAACAACGCCTGGAACTGGCCCGCAGCCTGCTGCTGGAGCGGCGCTGGCAGGTCTCGCAGGTGGCCTACCAGGTCGGCTATGCCAACCCCGCCAACTTCTGCCATGCCTACAAGGCCTATTTCGGCCACGCTCCGGGCAGTGAATAGAATTATCACGACGCAAATGAAAACAGCCTCATGAGTAGAGACTTTCCGAGCCGTCGGCCACGGGCAGGTTTTCATAAAACCTCTGTGGTGATAATCAGCACTCTTCTCATCGCCTGCCAATCGCCGCGAGAGGCCCTGCAACAGCTGGCTCAAGAGCACGGCAGAGCCTGGGAGGTCCTGCCGGGACAGACCTTCCCCCTCTTCATCCTGGCGCCGCGTTCTGCACCAGATATCAAGCGCCTGCGCGTCTACCTGGAAGGCGATGGGCACGCCTGGGCAACGGCCACTCAACCCAGCCTGGACCCAAGCCCGCATAATCTGTTGGTGCCACGGTTGGCGATCAACGATCCGACGCCGAACGTGTACCTCGCACGCCCCTGCCAGTTCATCATGGCCACAGCGTGTCAAACCGCGCTGTGGACACAGCGCCGCTATTCGCAGGAAGTGGTCGACCGTCTCGACCAGGCACTGGGCCAGTTAAAACAGCGTTATGGCAACGGTGAGTTCGAACTGGTGGGCTATTCGGGGGGCGCCGCGCTTGCGTTACTGCTGGCGGCGCAACGCGATGATATTGCCCAGGTGCAAACCTTGGCTGGCAATCTCAGCCCTCGTATGTGGGCGACGATAAAAGGGCTGTCGCCACTCAACGGATCACTGGAACCACTGGATTACCGCGATCGACTCGCTTTGTTACCCCAGCGTCATTTCATCGGTGAAGCTGACCCGATCATCCCGGCTGAAGTAGCTGCCAAGTATCAACGAGCGCTTGGTTCGCCACTCTCTCAATGCATTCATGTAGCCGCGAGCCACGACAGTGGCTGGGAAGCGACGTGGCGCCGATGGGCCAGAACGCCAGTGCTGGATGAGCGTCGTTAGCGTAAGGACACAGACGCCCCCACCCCTATCCAATCTCACGCTCATGTTTTGGGCATTGTCATTTTCATGATGAACCCCCTACGCGCATCGGGTAAATTTGGGCGCGCTTGAATCAGCGCTTCACCGACAAGCTGCCAGGGACGCCCAGAGACAGACGCTGACGCGCGCGTTGCTCCCTGTCAGTTTTCTACCTTGTAAGGATACTGTCTTGAATATCTCCCACCTGCGCCGCTCGTTGTTGGCGCTGTCGGTTACCACTGCCACCGCCCATGCTGCATCCGACCTGAACCACGACTTGAGCACAGGTGCCTTTAGCAGCACCGGCGATGTCTTCAATAGCGCCACCTTTACCGGAACGTCACCGAACGCAGGGGTAAGACTGGCCTACGTGACGCTGGCCAATAGCCTGGTCAATGAGGGTGACATCCAGGTGAGCGGTACCAGCGCCTCGGGACTGGACCTGTACCTGGCGAATATCGCCGGCGAGGTCAACAACCACGGCAGCATCACCGTAACGGGCGAAGGAGCCGAGGGCATGCTGATCACCTCGACCCAGGCGCGCGTCAATAACACCGGCACCATCACCGCCAGCGGTGAAGGCTCCACAGCTATCGAGATCGAAAATGCCCGCTTCACCGGCCAGAGCCCAGGCGCTCCTCTGAAGAGCGATATCAACAACAGCGGGACGATCTCCGCAGACGGCATCGGCATCCACTTCGTCAACCTCGCCCCCTCCGGTGGCTCCAACCTCTTCTCGATCCGGCAGACGGGTGGCCTCATCGAAGGCGGCAGCGCGGCAATTCTGGCACAGGACAACGCCACACCTTCGTATTTCTACTGGGAGGGTGGCCAGGTCAGGGGTGACCTGCTGGGCCTGAGCGGCGTGCTGGTGCGAGGGGACGTGATGTTTGACGGCTCGACCATCCGCGCCGGGTACATCGACATCGACGGTGGCCGCATGACGCTGCTGCGCCCGCAGACCACCTTTGTCGGCGACCTCGACCTGGACAGCGAAAGTGCGCGCCTGCGCCTGCTGCTGGATAACAACACGCAGCCCAACACACCGATCCTGACGGTCACCGGCAATACCTACTTCTCGGAAGGCAGCCAGATCGAACTGCAGGCTCGCTCCGACGATTTCCGCACGCCGGCTCAAGGCACCCGTTACACCCTGATCAACTCGGGCACCTGGGAAGAACCGCAGAACCTGTCGGTGGTTTCATCTTCTGCGTTGCTTGAGGTGAGAGGTTTCGCCATCGAAGGTCAGGACGTGAAAGCAACGGTGGCGACCCGCAGTGATGAGGCGGTTACGCAAGACCTGCTGGATGCCCAGGGTTCGAATAACGCGGTGAACGCCATCAAGCCGCTGAAGAACACCATCCTGGGCCAGCTGGATGAAAGCGACCCGGTATTCCAAGGGTTCGCCAACGCCGCCACCAGCGAAGATCTGGCCAGGCTTGCCGCCACCTTGGCCCCAGACGTCAGCCGCGGGGCGATCAACGCCGCTACCAACAGCCAGAACCTGGTCGCAAGTGCCATCAACCAGCGCGCCAGCAAGGCACGCAGCGGCCTTTCGTCGGGCGATGTCCTGGCGGAACAAGGGGTATGGCTGCAGGCGCTTTCCAGTGATGCCAACCAGGATAGCCGCCACGGTGTCGATGGCTACGACGCCAGCACTCATGGCATTGCCCTGGGTGTCGACGGCAAACTCAACCCCGAGACCACCGTGGGCTTGGCCTATAGCTACCTGACCAGCGACGTCAAATCCGACCTGGGCCACAAAACCGATGTCAGCGGCCATGCACTGACGCTGTATGGCAACTGGGCACGTGACAACTTCTTCGTCGATACCTCGTTGACCTATGGCTGGAACGACAACGAGTCCAAACGCTATATCGCCGGTACCCGCGCCAAGGCCGACTATGACAGTGAGATGTTCGGCGTCAACGCCCTGGCAGGCTACACGTTCCGCCTGGACAGGCAGTGGCTGCTGGAGCCTCAGGTTGGTGCGCGCTATGCCAACGTTTCGATTGATTCGTACCGCGAAAAAGGGAGTTCAGCCGCCCTCAAGGTTGGCAGCCAGCGCTACGAAATCGGTGAAATGGGCCTGGGCGCCCGCCTGGCGGCCGCTTTTGATGTTGGCCTGGGCAGCCTGGAACCGGAAGCCAAGTTGATGGCCTGGCACGATTTCATCGGCGACAAGGCCCGCACCACTTCCACCTTCGTGCTCGGTGGCACCCCGTTCACCACCCAAGGCGCTACGCCAGCGCGCGACAGCTACGAGCTGGGACTGGGCGCGAACTACCGGGTAGGCGCTTGGAGTGTGGGAGGCAGCTACAACTACATGGCCAGCAGCGGCTTCAACGCCGACACCTTCACCGCGAACGTGCGTTACGACTTCTGACCCAAAGTCATCGCCTCAAACAACAAAACCCGCATTGGCGGGTTTTGTTGTTTGAGGCTGATGGTGAAACCGCAAACCTCCGGCTACACCACCTGCCTGACTGGCTATCGCTGACGAGGGTAACCGCAATCATGCTCAGTTACCGCTCGTTGCAAACCCGCCTTATTCCCACTCGATGGTCGCTGGCGGCTTGCTCGACACGTCGTAGGTGACGCGGGAGATACCGTCGATTTCGTTGATGATACGGCCGCTGACGGTCTCCAGCAGCTCGTACGGCAGGTGCGCCCAACGTGCGGTCATGAAGTCCACGGTCTCGACGGCACGCAGGGCCACGACCCAGGCGTAGCGACGGCCATCGCCAACGACACCCACCGACTTGACCGGCTGGAACACCACGAACGCCTGGCTGGTCTTGTGGTACCAGTCGGCCTTGCGCAGTTCTTCGATGAAGATGTGGTCGGCGCGACGCAGGATGTCGGCGTATTCCTTCTTCACTTCACCGAGGATCCGCACGCCCAGGCCCGGGCCAGGGAACGGGTGGCGGTAGACCATGTCGTACGGCAGGCCCAGCTCCAGGCCGATCTTGCGCACTTCGTCCTTGAACAGTTCACGCAGCGGCTCGACCAGCTTGAGGTTCATTTCCTCCGGCAGGCCACCGACGTTGTGGTGCGACTTGATCACGTGGGCCTTGCCGCTCTTGGCGCCGGCCGACTCGATCACGTCCGGGTAGATGGTGCCCTGGGCGAGGAACTGGATGTTCTCCAGCTTGCTGGCTTCGGCATCGAACACGTCGATGAAGGTGCGGCCGATGATCTTGCGCTTCTTCTCAGGGTCCGCTTCGCCTTCCAGGTTGTCGAGGAACTGCTTTTCAGCGTCGGCGCGAATGACCTTGACGCCCATGTTCTCCTTGAACATGGCCATCACCTGGTCGCCTTCATGCAGGCGCAGCAGGCCGTTGTCGACGAATACGCAGGTCAGCTGGTCGCCGATGGCACGGTGCAGCAGCGCGGCAACCACCGAGCTGTCTACGCCGCCGGACAGGCCCAGCAGGACGTTGGCCGAACCGACCTGCTCACGCACCTGGGCGATGGCGTCTTCGACGATGTTGGACGGGGTCCACAGGGCTTCACAGCCGCAGATGTCCTGCACGAAGCGCGACAGGATGCGGCCGCCCTGCTTGGTGTGGGTCACTTCCGGGTGGAACTGCACGCCGTAGTAGCCACGGGCGTCGTCGAACATGCCGGCGATCGGGCAGCTCGGGGTGCTGGCCAGCACATGGAAGTTGCCCGGCATCTGGGTGACCTTGTCGCCGTGGCTCATCCACACGTCCAGGCCCAGCACACCGTCATCGTCGACATGGTCTTCGATACCGTCGAGCAGGCGGCTCTTGCCGACCACGTCGACGCGGGCATAACCGAACTCACGCAGGTCGGAACCTTCAACCTTGCCGCCCATCTGCTCGGCCATGGTCTGCATGCCGTAGCAGATGCCCAGTACCGGCACGTTCAGGTCGAACACCGCCTGCGGTGCGCGTGGGCTGTTGGCTTCGTGGACCGACTCGGGGCCGCCGGCGAGGATGATGCCGCGCGGGTTGAATTCGCGGATCGCTTCATCGTCCATGTCGAACGGGTGCAGTTCGCAGTACACACCGATTTCGCGCACGCGGCGGGCGATCAGCTGGGTGTACTGGGAACCGAAATCGAGGATCAGGATACGGTGAGCGTGAATGTCGAGGGCCATGACTCAATCTCGTCAGTGGAAATCGGAAACGACGCGGGGCTGTTCGTGACAGCCCCGTTCGGTTATTGCTTGAAGCCTCAGCCTACGCGGTAGTTAGGGGCTTCTTTGGTGATCTGTACGTCATGCACGTGGGACTCGGCCATGCCGGCACCGGTGATGCGCACGAATTCCGGCTTGGTGCGCATCTCTTCGATGGTCGCGCTGCCGGTGTAGCCCATGGACGAACGCAGGCCGCCCATCAGCTGGTGGATGATCGCAGCCAGGGCGCCCTTGTAAGGAACGCGGCCTTCGATGCCTTCCGGTACCAGCTTCTCGGCGCCGGCCGAGGAGTCCTGGAAGTAACGGTCGGACGAGCCTTGTGCCTGTGCCATGGCACCCAGCGAGCCCATGCCGCGGTAGGCCTTGTAGGAACGGCCCTGGAACAGCTCGACTTCGCCCGGTGCTTCTTCGGTGCCGGCGAACATCGAACCCATCATCACGCAGGAAGCACCGGCCACGATGGCCTTGGACAGGTCACCCGAGAAACGGATGCCGCCGTCGGCGATCAGAGGCACGCCAGTGCCTTCCAGTGCAGCGGCGACGTTGGCAATGGCGCTGATCTGCGGCACGCCGACACCGGCAACGATACGGGTAGTGCAGATCGAGCCTGGGCCGATACCGACCTTCACAGCATCAGCGCCGGCTTCAGCCAGGGCCTTGGCCGCGGCGCCGGTGGCGATGTTGCCGCCGATCACCTGCACTTGCGGGTAGTTTTCCTTGACCCAGCGAACGCGGTCGATCACGCCCTTGGAGTGACCGTGGGCGGTGTCGACCACCACCACGTCAACGCCGGCAGCTACCAGGGCGGCAACGCGCTCGCCGGTGTCCTTGCCGGTGCCGACCGCAGCGCCAACGCGCAGGCGACCCTGGTCGTCCTTGCTGGCCAGCGGGTAGGCCTTGGCCTTTTCGATGTCCTTGACGGTCATCATGCCCTTGAGGTTGAACTTGTCGTCAACGATCAGGACCTTTTCCAGGCGGTGCTTGTGCAGCAGCTCGCGGACTTCGTTCTTGTCAGCGCCTTCGCGAACGGTGACCAGACGCTCTTTCGGCGTCATCACTTCGCGGACCTTGGCGTCCAGACGGGTTTCGAAGCGCACGTCACGGGAGGTGACGATACCGACCAGGTCGCCGTTCGCCAGTACCGGAACGCCGGAGATGTTGTTCAGGCGGGTCAGGTCGAACAGGTCGCGCACGGTGGCGTCGGCGTCGATGGTGATCGGGTCCTTGACCACGCCAGCCTCGAACTTCTTGACCTTGCGCACTTCGCCGGCCTGCTGTTCGATGGTCATGTTCTTGTGGATGATGCCGATGCCGCCTTCCTGGGCCATGGCGATGGCCAGGCGCGCTTCGGTGACGGTATCCATGGCAGCGGAAACCAGCGGAATGTTCAGCTCGATGCCACGAGTCAAACGGGTCTTGAGACTGACTTCATTGGGCAGTACCTCGGAGTAGCCAGGTACAAGGAGGATATCGTCGAAGGTCAGGGCTTCTTGGCTGATACGCAGCATCGCGGGGGCTCCCGGGCGGGAAAAATGGAAGCGCGCCATTATACTCATCCACGGCGCGCCGCTCAATGCAAAATAAGGGCCTTCGGTCAGCGTGATGGCAGTTTTACCTGCACCACCGCCACTGGCTGGTCGAGCCAGTCGGCAAAGCTGTCGAGAAAGGCCTGGGTGAACCCGGCCTCGCCCCAGTTGTTGAAGATGAACCCAAGGTTGGAAAAGGCACATGGCTGCAGGTAAATGAAGCCGTTGATGTCGTCTTCATGGCCGCACAGCGGGCAGGTGAAGTTGTCGCTCACCGCCGGCATCCACTCCTCCAGGCTCTCGAACAGCGGTTCGCCGACCTCGCGTCGGCACTCCGGGCAGCCGGCCTCCTCGAGAAACCCTTCGGTCGGGGTATAGATGCAACGCTTGAGCATCACTTCCAGGCCATTGACCTGCTCGCCGAACGGTAGCTTGTCAGGGTGCAGGGCGACCTTGCGCGCGCCCTCGGCCAAGGCATGGCCCATGCGGTTGCCGGTGCGCCCGCAAGTGGTCAGTTGTTCTTCGACGATCTTCTCGCGCACCAGCCAGCGCACGATGGCCCGCGAACGGGCTTCATGCGAGGGCACGGTGGACAGCTTGGGGACGATGATGCTCTGGGTGTTCATGAACGAAGCGGGCCTGCGGACTGCGGTAATCCTGCAATTCTACCGCTCAACTGCTCAGGTAGCGACCGATCAGCGCCAGGCCGCTGGCCAGCACCAGCCAGGTGACCAGGCGCACGAAGGCTTCGCGGGACAGCTTCAGGGTCAGTCGACGGCCTGCCCAGAGGCCGATGAACATCATCGGTAGCAGGCAGGCGGCGAGCAATAGCAGGCTGGTGTCGGCGTACACGCCGGCAATCAGGAACAGCGCCAGGCGCACGAGGGTGCTGCAGCTGATCAGCGCGCTCTGGGTCGCGCGCACCTGTTCCTTTATTTCCAGCCGAGCGCTCAGGTAGATTGCATAGAGGAAACCGCCACTGCCGAACAAAGCGCCAAACAGCCCGCCAACCGTGCCCATGGGCACCGCCCAGAAACCCGACAACCTGGCCGGCCGCACCTTCACCGCCAGGCCGTAGATCGCGTATGCAGTGACGAACAGACCCATCAACAGCAACAGCAGGTCGGACTTCAGGTGCAGCAGGAACACCACGCCCAGGGTGCAGCCCACGGCCATGCACGGCAACAGCCGCAGCAGTTCGCCACGCACCACGTCGCGGCGTGACGGCAGCAGGTTGCCGAAGGCGGCGACGAAGTCGAGCAGCACCAGCAGCGGGATGATCCGCGACAGGGGCATGAAATGGATCAGTACCGGCCCGGCAACCAGCGCGGTGCCGAAGCCGGCGATACCGAAGACGATGTAGGCAGCGGCGATGGCGAGCAGAATGGGGAGCCAGTCGTAGGGTGTCAGAGAAAGCTGAGTGAGCATCTTGCCCGAGTCCTTGGGAGTCTTGGTGGTGTTCGTCGCGAGATTGTGGTGCAGCGAATAGGTGCATGCCTTGGAAGTTATAGCGCCTGTGAGATCGAGCGCCGCCCGCGCGGCGCATCGCGGATAAATCCGCTCCTACATCTGTTTCGGGCCAATCTATCCTGTGCCGCCAACAGGATCCGCCTTGGTGCATGACAGGAGATAGGTGGAGCATCATCCGCGCCCACCGAGATGTACCGTCATGATAACAAGGCGGTCCCTGTTGGCTTCACAGGAGTAACTGGCCCGAAACAGATGTAGGATTTATCCGCGATGCGCCGCGCGGGCGGCGCTCGATCTCACAGGCGCTGAAGATATCGCGACAGGCACTTGGCGCCCCCTACCCCGCACCTTATCATGCCCACCATGATCAAAGACCCCTTCGAACGACTCGGCCTGGACCGTGAGGTCCTCACCGTCAGCCAGCTCAACGGCCGCGCCCGCGTGCTGCTGGAAGACGTGTTCCGCAGCGTCTGGGTGGAAGGCGAGATTTCCAACCTCGCTCGCCCGGCCTCCGGCCACATGTACTTCACCCTCAAGGACAGCGGCGCCCAGGTGCGTTGCGCGCTGTTCCGGCAGAACGCCACCCGCGTACGCCAGGCCCTGCGTGACGGCCTGGCGGTGCGGGTGCGCGGCAAGGTTTCGCTGTTCGAAGGGCGTGGCGACTACCAGTTGATCCTCGATACCGTCGAACCGGCCGGTGATGGCGCCCTGCGCCTGGCCTTCGAGGCGCTGAAGGAAAAGCTCGGCGCCGAAGGGCTGTTCAGTGCCGAGCGCAAGAAGCCGCTGCCGGCCCATCCGCAGCGCATCGGCATCATCACCTCGCCCACTGGCGCGGTGATCCGCGACATCATCAGCGTGTTCGGCCGCCGCGCACCGCAGGTCGAGCTGAGCCTGATTCCCACCGCCGTGCAGGGCCGCGAGGCGATCAACCAGATCGTCCGCGCCCTGCAGCAGGCAGACCGGCTAGGCTTCGACGCGCTGATCCTGGCCCGTGGCGGTGGCTCGCTGGAAGACCTCTGGTGCTTCAATGAAGAAGCCGTGGCGCGCGCCGTGGCCGCTTGCGTAACTCCCATCGTCAGCGCCGTCGGCCACGAGACCGATGTTTCGATCAGCGATTTCGTCGCCGACGTGCGTGCGCCTACGCCTTCGGCTGCCGCCGAACTGCTGGCCCCCGACAACAGCGGCCTGCAGCAGCGCCTCGACGGCCTGCAGCGGCGCCTGCTGCTGCGCATGCAGAACCGCCTGGCCCACGATCGCCTGCGCCTGGAGTCATTGACCCGGCGCCTGCGCCATCCTGGCGAACGCCTGCGCCAGCAAGCACAACGCCTGGATGACCTGGACATGCGCCTGCGCCGCGCCTTCATGCTCAACCTCAACCAGCGCCGCGAGCGCCTGGCGCGCCTCGATACCCGCCTGGCCGCGCAACACCCCGGGCGCACCCTGAAACTGCTGGAGCAGCGTCTGGACAGCCTCGCCGAACGCCTGCCAAGGGCCATGCGCGAGGTGCTCAAGGACCGCCGCCAGCGCTTCCAGGCACAACTGCAGACGCTGCAGGTGGTCAGCCCGCTGGCGACCCTGGCGCGTGGCTACAGCATCCTTCTCGACGAGCAGGGCCAGGCCATCCGCAGCGCCGCGCAGACCCGCAACGGCCAGCGCCTGACCGCCCGCCTGAACGAAGGCGAGCTGCAGGTCCGCATCGAAGACAATCACTTGACCCCGGTCACCCTCTCTTTACTGGACTGACACATGCCCCGCCTGTTCGCGCCCCTGCTCGCCCTCTCCCTCATGCTGCTGGCCGCAGGCGCCCAGGCCAGCTACATCACCCGCACCCTGAACAAGCCCGTGCCGGGTGGCGTGGCGGTGGTCGACCTTGGCCCGGCGACCACGGCGCCAAGCGCGCGCTTCGATGGTAAACCGGTGCTGGTGGTCAAAGAGCAGGACAACTGGCTGGCCATCGTCGGCATTCCGTTGACCCAGAAGCCCGGTACCGCCGTGTTGACCCAGGGCGGTCGCAGCCTGCCATTCAGCGTCGGCAGCAAGAAATACCCCGAACAGCACATCACCTTGAAGAACACCCGCCAGGTCAACCCGAACCCGGACGACCTCAAGCGCATCGATCGCGAGCTGGCTGAACAGATCAACGCGTATCGCAGTTTCAGCCCGGTATTGCCGAGCAACCTGATCCTCGACAAACCGGTCAGCGGGCCGCTTTCGAGCAAGTTCGGCGTGCGCCGCTTCTTCAATGGCGAGGAGCGCAACCCGCATGCCGGGCTGGATTTCGCCGTACCGGCAGGAACACCGATCAAGACCCCCGCCAACGGCAAGGTGATCCTGGTGGGTGACTACTTCTTCAATGGCCGAACGGTGTTCGTCGACCATGGGCAGGGGTTCATCAGCATGTTCTGCCACATGTCGAAGATTGATGTTCAGGTTGGCCAGCAACTGCGCCGTGGCGACGTGGTCGGGCGCGTGGGTTCGACCGGGCGCGCCACCGGCCCGCACATGCACTGGAATGTCAGCCTGAACGATGCGCGGGTGGATCCGGCGATCTTCATTGGCGCGTTCCAGCCCTGAGCGCGGCGCCACCTGTTTCGCGGGTGAACCCGCTCCGACAGGGACCGCGAAACCCTGTAGGAGCGGGTTTACCCGCGAGAGGCCAGCACAGCCAACAGCACTTCCACTGTGTTGCGCCATCGAAAAATACTGAGCAAAAAACACAAATCGAAACCCATCTATCAGCGATAAAATCTCGCAATCCGGCTTTTTTTAAGCATTCCTCTCAATTTTTTCCCAGCGCTTGCTATCCCCCACCCCACTGGTTAAGTTGAGGGCATGAAAACCTTCAGCACCCTCATCCTGCTCCGACAACACCGCAGCCTCTGCCTGGTCAGCGCCCGACTACCAGGTTGATCGCATCGCCTCGCCTGTTCATCTCGTTATCGCTCGGCAGGCCCGATCTCGGCCGCACACAAAAGGATTGCTTCCATGACCATGCTCAAAGACCCATCGAAGAAATACCGCGCTTTCCCGACCATCGACCTGCCTGACCGTACCTGGCCGTCGAAGACCATCACCCAGGCGCCGATCTGGTGCAGTTCGGACCTGCGTGATGGCAACCAGTCGCTGATCGAGCCGATGGACTCGGAGAAGAAGCTGCGCTTCTGGAAGACCCTGGTGCAGGTCGGTGTGAAGGAAATCGAAGCCTCGTTCCCGTCGGCCTCGCAGACCGACTTCGACTTCGTGCGCATGCTGATCGAAGACGGCCACATCCCGGACGACACCACCATCCAGGTGCTCACCCAGGCCCGTGAAGACCTGATCGCCCGCACCTTCGAGTCGCTGCGCGGGGCGAAGAAGGCCATCGTCCACCTGTACAACGCCACCAGCCCGTCGTTCCGCCGCATCGTCTTCAACCAGGACAAGCAAGGCGTGAAGGACATCGCGGTGAACGCGGCCAAGCTGTTCGTCAAATATGCTGCCCAGCAGCCAGAAACCCAGTGGACCTTCCAATACTCGCCAGAAACCTTCAGCGCCACCGAGATGGAGTTTGCCAAGGAAGTCTGTGATGCGGTGATCGAGGTGTGGAACCCGACCCCCGAGCACAAGATCATCCTCAACCTGCCGGCCACGGTGGAAGTGTCCACGCCGAACATCTACGCCGACCAGATCGAGTGGTTCTGCCGCAACGTCAGCCGCCGCGACAGCGTGATCATCAGCCTGCACTGCCACAACGACCGTGGCACCGGCATCGCCGCCACCGAGCTGGGCCTGATGGCCGGCGCCGACCGTGCCGAAGGCTGCCTGTTCGGCAACGGCGAGCGTACCGGTAACGTCGACCTGGTGACCCTGGCGCTGAACCTCTACACCCAAGGCATCGACCCGCTGCTGGACTTCTCCGACATCGACGGCGTGCGCAAGGTGGTCGAAGAATGCAACCAGCTGCCAGTACACCCCCGTCACCCGTACGTCGGCGACCTGGTCCACACCGCGTTCTCTGGCTCGCACCAGGACGCCATCCGCAAGGGCTTCGCCAAGCAGCAGGAAGGCGAGCTGTGGGAAGTGCCATACCTGCCGATCGACCCGGCCGACATCGGCCGCAGCTACGAGGCGGTGATCCGCGTCAACAGCCAGTCGGGCAAAGGCGGCATCACCTACCTGCTCGAGCAGGAGTACGGCATCAGCCTGCCACGTCGCATGCAGATCGAGTTCAGCCAGGTGGTGCAAGGTGAAACCGACCGCCTCGGCCTGGAAATGACCGCCCAGCAGATCTACAGCCTGCTGCACAAGGAATACCTCCAGGCCAACGCGCCGTATGCACTGGTCAGCCACCGCCTGAAGGAAGAAAACGGCAACAGTTCGGTGGAAGTGGAAGTTGCCGGCGAAGGCGAAACCACCCTGCACTGGCACGGCAAGGGCAACGGCGCCCTGGAAGCCCTTGTCGCCGGCCTGCCGGTATCGGTAGAAATCATGGACTACAACGAGCACGCCATCAGTGCCGGCACCAATGCCAAGGCGGCGGCCTACATCGAACTGCGCGTGGCCGGCGGCCGCCCGGTGCATGGCGTGGGCATCGACGAGAACATCACCACCGCCAGCTTCAAGGCCCTGTTCAGCGCACTGAACCGCTCGCTGAGCCAGCAGGAAGCCAAGGCGGCCTGAGCCGCACCGCAACAGACGAAGCCCGCATCCTTTGATGCGGGCTTTTTCATGCCTGGGCACAGCAATGATTCAAGCCAAAAAAAGGGGCGCCGACCAAGCGCCCCATAAGCCGTAAAGCACACAACAGATTCAGTTGGCGTCCAGCAGTGCCATCGCCTCGGCGCTGCACGCCTCGATCCGCGCCCAGTCGCCGTTCTTGATCCAGCTGCTGTCGAGCATCCAGGTGCCCCCCACGCACATCACATTGCCCAGCGCCATGTAATTGCGCACGTTGGCCGGGTTCACACCGCCAGTCGGGCAGAAACGAATGTCACCGAACGGGCCGGCAAAGGCCTTGATCGCCGCCACGCCACCGCTGATTTCCGCCGGGAACAGCTTGAAGCGGCGATAGCCCAGGGCATAACCCATCATGATCTCGGAGGGCGTGCTGATGCCTGGCAGCAGCGGGATCTCACTGTCCACACCCGCTTGGAGGAGATCCTGGGTGATGCCCGGCGTGACGACGAACTGCGCGCCTGCGGCTTCCACCGCCGCGAACATGCCGCGATCGAGCACAGTGCCGGCGCCGACACACAGCTCCGGGCGTTGCTCGCGCAGCACCTGGATAGCCTTCAGGCCATGCTGCGAACGCAAGGTCACTTCCAGGGTGCGGATACCGCCAGCAGCCAGGGCGTCAGCCAACGGCAGGATGTCTTGCTCACGGGCGATGGTGATTACCGGCAGGATGCGCGCCTTTTCGCAGATGGCATCGATCCGGGCGGCTTTATCGGCCATCGAAAGCTTGGGCTGTGGGCGTTCAAGGGTGGTCATGACTGTGGATCCTTGGCTCATGGGCACCAGTAGATGTCCAGGGGGTCGTGAAGAAAGGCGCGAATCGGCATTTCGGAAAGGTCGTTGCCCGCCAGCGCGGCGCGCAGGGTAGCGAGTTTGCCCGGGCCTTGCACGGACAGCGCGATGAATGCCGCACTGGCCAGCAACGAGCGCGTCATCGACAGGCGCTGGTGCGGCACACTCGGGGCCAGCATCGGCAGGCAGCGGCGCGTGCTGCTCAGCGCCAGGCCTTCGGCAAGGTTGGGGCTGTCGGGGAACAGCGAGGCGGTATGGCCATCGTCCCCCATGCCCAGCACCAGCACATCGATCGGCGGCAGTTCTGCCAGGGCCTGGTCGGCGCTGACCGCGGCCGCCTCGAGGCTACCGGCCTGCTGATAGAGCCCGACGAAGCGCGCCTTGGCGGCAGCGCCCTTGAACAGGTGGCGGGCCAGCAGCCCGGCATTGCTGTCGGCGTGCTCCACCGGCACCCAGCGCTCGTCGGCCAGGCTGACGGTGACCTTGGCCCAGTCCAGCTGTTCGCCGGCCAGCTTCTCGAGGAACGGCACCGGGCTGCGACCACCCGACAACACCACGCAGGCGTGGCCCTTGGCGGCTATGGCTGCATGCAGGCGCTCGGCCACCTCATGGGCCAGGGTTGCGGCCAATGCCTTGGCATCCGCCAGGTCGTGCACCTGCACGCTCGCTGGCAGCTTCAATTCAGATATCGCCATACCACGCCCTCCCATCACGCGTGATCAATGCAATCGAGCTCATCGGCCCCCAGGAACCCGCCGCGTATGGCTTGGGCGCATCGCCCGCGTTACGCCAGCCGGCGATCAACTGGTCACACCACTTCCAGGCGTACTCGATCTCGTCCTTGCGCACGAACAGGTTCTGGTTGCCCCGCATCACTTCGAGCAGCAAGCGCTCGTAGGCATCCGGGATCCGCGAACTGCGCCAGGTATCGGAAAAATTCAGTTGCAGCGGGCCACTGCGCAGTTGCATGCCTTTGTCCAGGCCCTGCTCCTTGGTCATCACCCGCAAGGATATGCCTTCGTCCGGTTGCAGGCGGATGATCAGCTTGTTACCGATCTGCAAACGCTGTTCCGGGGCGAAGATGTAGTGCGGGGTTTCCTTGAAGTGGATGACGATCTGCGACAGCTTCTGCGGCATGCGCTTGCCGGTGCGCAGGTAGAACGGCACACCCGACCAGCGCCAGTTGCGGATGTCGGCACGCAGGGCGACGAAGGTTTCGGTGTCGCTCTGCGCGTTGGAGTTGTCTTCCTCCAGGTAGCCAGGCACCGGCTTGCCATCGCTGTAGCCGGCGATGTACTGGCCGCGCACCACGCGGGTGCTCAACCCTTCCCCGGTGATGGGCGCCAGCGCCTTGAGCACCTTGACCTTTTCGTCACGGATGCTGTCGGCCGACAACTCGCTGGGCGGGTCCATGGCAATCAGACAGAGCAGCTGCAGCAAGTGGTTCTGGATCATGTCGCGCAGCTGGCCGGCCTTGTCGAAATAGCCCCAGCGGCCCTCGATACCGACCTTCTCGGCCACGGTGATCTCCACGTGGGAGATGGAGTTCTGGTTCCACTGGGTTTCGAACAGGCTGTTGGCAAAACGCAGGGCGATCAGGTTCTGTACGGTCTCCTTGCCCAGGTAGTGGTCGATGCGATAGACGCGGCTTTCCGGGAAGAAGCGCGCCACGGCATCGTTGACCCGCCGTGATGACTCCAGGTCATGACCGATGGGTTTTTCCAGCACCACCCGCGTGCGCGGCGCCAGGCCGGCCTTGTCGAGGTTCTCGCAGATAGCGCCGTAGACCGCCGCCGCGGTGGCGAAGTAGGCGATCAGCGGCTGCTCGCCGGTCAGTTGTTCGGCCAGGGCCTGGTAGCCTTCGGGCTGCAGGAAGTCCAGGTGCTGGTAGCGCAGGCGGCCAAGGAAGCGCCCCAATGCAGCGGGCTCGATGTCAGCCTCGGACACATGCCGGCGCAGGTGCGCTTCGATGGTGTTCAGGTGATCTTCGGCACTTCCGGCCTCACGGGCCAGCGCCAACAGACGGGTGTCGGCGTGCAGCAGATTGGCACGGTCGAGCTGGTAGAGCGCAGGAAACAGCTTGCGCAAGGCCAGGTCGCCGAGTGCGCCAAACAGGGCAAAGGTGCAAGGTTCGACACTGATCGCAGCCATGATGTTGGTTCTTTCCTAAAGTTGGTCTAGGAATACCGCTTTCACACACGGTTTTCAAGGGATAATGTAGTAAAAACCACAACATTACATTCGAACGTTACAGACAAGTGGTACGTCAATCGCGCCGACAGTACGATAGACGACCGTGCAAAAAGCCTGCTGCTCCCACAGCCGGCTGTCTTCCCGACCCAAGGACACACCCATGGACCGCGTGCGAAACCTCCTGGAACAGATCCAGGGACGCCTCGACGAGCTGAACAAGGCCGAACGCAAAGTCGCCGAGGTCATCCTGCTCAACCCGCAACAAGCCACCCGCTTCAGCATCGCCGCGCTGGCCCAGGCGGCCAAGGTCAGCGAACCGACCGTCAACCGCTTCTGCCGCTCGTTCGGCGTCAGCGGCTACCCGGAGCTCAAGCTGCAACTGGCGCAGAGCCTGGCCAGCGGTGCCGCTTACGTAAGCCGCGCAGTGGAAGCCGACGATGACCCGGCAGCCTACACCCAGAAGATCTTCGGCAGTGCCATCGCCTCGCTTGACAGCGCCTGCCAGCAACTGGACCCGCAACAGGTCAGCCGTGCCGTGGACATGATGATCCAGGCCCGGCAGATCCATTTCTTCGGCCTCGGCGCCTCGGCACCGGTGGCGCTCGATGCCCAGCACAAGTTCTTCCGCTTCAACCTCGCGGTATCGGCCCATGCCGATGTACTGATGCAACGCATGCTGGCCTCGGTGGCACACACCGGCGACCTGTTCGTGATCATCTCCTACACCGGGCGCACCCGCGAACTGGTCGATGTGGCACGCCTGGCCCGGGAAAACGGCGCCTCGGTGCTCGGCCTGACGGCTGCCGGCTCGCCGCTGGCCCAGGCCTGCAGCCTGAGCCTGCACATTCCGCTGCCGGAGGACACCGACATCTACATGCCGATGACCTCGCGAATCATCCAGCTGACCGTGCTCGACGTGCTGGCCACCGGCATGACCCTGCGCCGCGGCGTGGACTTCCAGCCGCACCTGCGCAAGATCAAGGAAAGCCTCAACGCCAGCCGCTACCCGATCGAGGACGACGAACTCAACTGAGCCGGTGCGCCTGCAACCGCAGGTGCGCACGCTGCCCCGGTGCCAGGCTCAGGCCCTCGCCACTGCCACTGGCCGCCTCGACACAGACGAAGCCCTGGCATTCGCGACCGCTGACGCCCATCAGCGGCCGATTACCGGGGTGCCAGACCACGGTATCGTCACTGTCACCCGTGTCGATGCACAGCTCCCGCTCCCAGGCCGGGTCCTGCAACTGCACCCGTGGCGTACCCGGGTAAACCTTCTGGCAGCCGCCCTTGAGCTTGAGCGCGCCGTCTTCACGGCAGGCCTGGCGACTCAGGCGGTCATAGCCTTCGATATCCTCAAGCCCGGACAGCGCTATCTCGGAAACGTCACTGATGCGCCAGTAGGCCAGCAGCGCATGACTCAGCTGGCAAGGTTCGCTGTCCTGATGCTCGGTGCTCAGGCTCAGTTCCATACGGCTGCCAAGCCTGGCGTGCAGGTCCACCTGCCAATCGCACAGGTCCAGCCGCCACTTCAGGCTGACGCCCTGCTCGTCCTCACGGCTGTCCACCAGCTTCCAGTCCAGCAAGCGCGCCCAGCCATGGGCAGGCCACAGGTCTTCACTGGGGTGACGGCCATACCAGGGCCAGCACACCGGCACTCCACCGCGAATCGCGCCCACTTGCGGCCATTGCTCGGCGCACCACAGCCAGGGACGCTCGCCGGTCGGCTGGAAGTGCAGCAGTTGCGCGCCCTGGCGGCTGAATACCGCCTGGCAACGGGGATGATCGATGATCAGCACATCGCGCTGCTGGTAACGCTCCCACTCGAACGTCGGCCGGGGCCGCTGCGAGGAAAAGAAGCGATGTAGCGGATGTTCGGGCATGGTTCCAAGCTCTTGTTGTTTGAGATAGCGCTGTCTCGGCCTGTTCCCGACAACCACTGCAAGCCAGTGGGTGCCGGGAGCCGAATTTGGATTGGCGTAAATTTACAACAAGTGTGCTTAGAAAGACGACTGAATCTTCAAACCTGCGACCAGCGCGTTGTCCACTTCGTCCACGCCACCCGGGCTCTTGATGTACTGCAGGTTGGGCCGTACGGTCAGCCAGTTGGTGACATGGAAGCCGTAGTAGAGCTCGGCGTTGTATTCGGTGCGCTGCAGCGGCACGAAGCCTGGGTTGTCGTAATCATCGATACCGCTCTGGGCGTTGAGCAGTTCGGCGCGTTTCTTGACGTCGTCATTTACATGGATACGCGCCACGCCGAAACCGATATCGTCCTTGGGCCGAGCGTCGAAGGCACCTTTGTAGACCAGGCCGACCTGCTGGTAGTTGTCGACCACGTTGGTGGCCTTGTCATGCACGGTGAAGTTGGCGAACAGGCTCAGCCCTCGGTTGATGTCGCCGCCATGGGCGGTGACCTGCTGCTGCGCCACCACCCACCAGCCGTGCTTGCTCGAGTGCGACTTGAAGGCATCGCCGGTAACCGCCTGCGGGTTGCCGTTGACGTCTTCGAACACGTCGTCGGCCTTGGCCGTGCTGTAGTAGTAACCCAGGCGGTACTCGCCCGGCAGGCCATTGACCTTGGGTGACCAGACCATCTCCACCGGCAGGATCGCGCCTTTGGTGCCGCTGCCGCTGAGCTTGAAGCCGTTGCCGGTCTCCAGGTTGGACGGGTTCTGTTCGAAGGCACCGACCTGGACGAAAAATTCCGGGGTGATGTTGTACTTCACCCGCAGCGCCCACTGGCTGACAGGCCAGTTGTACCAGATACCGCCGACCCAGTTGCCCACCTGCGAACCGCAGAACGCCAGGTTCTGGAAGTCGCAGGGGAAGCTGTTGAAGTCCTCGCCCTCACCGAAACGGCCAACTTTCACGTCCAGCGCGCCGTCGAAGTACTTCTGCTTGACCCACATCTGTGTCAGCCGCCAGGTCTGGCCACGGCCCCACACTTCCTGCACCGAGCTGAACTGCCCGGCACGCGGGTCGCTGATGCGGTCGTTGGACAGGTTGCGGCCACTGCGCTCGGTGATCGCCAGCTTGAACTCGGCATCGTGCCAGCCGAGGATCTTCTGCAGGTCCAGATGCGCGCCGAGGGCGAACTGGTCGCTGTAGCGCGCGGTCTTGTCGTCGTTGTAGCCGCCATGCAGGTTGCCGGCCACCTCGCCGACATAGTCGAGGGTGAAGTCATAGCCCTTGTCCAGTAACTCGGTGCGGGCACCGCCCCAGTCGCCGGTCATCCATTTCGACTCGCTGGAGAATGCCTCGGCAGCCTGCACCCCGCTGCTGCCAACCACGGCGAGCAGGGCCAGTGAACCCAATGTCCTGATGCGATTGCGCTGTTCCATCCCTTTGCGTCCTCTTTTTTCTTATTGACGGTGTAGACGAGTTATCGGCCCTTGAAGTGAGCCACGTTGTCCTTTACGGCGGTATGACTGCTGGCCAGGTGCAAACGCTCGCCGCTGTCGGCGTCGAACAGCAGCACCCGAGCCGGGTCGAACTGCAGATCCAGGCTATCGCCTACCCGGCAGGCAATGTCCGGCGCCAGGCGACAGCAGACCTTGGTCTGGTTGAAGGTAACGAACACCAGCAGGTCCGGCCCGGTGGGCTCGGTCACCTGCACTTCGGCGCGGATGCCCGGCAGGCCATTGCCCTCGCCTGCGCCCAAGGCAATCTGTTCGGGGCGAATGCCGAGGATGATCTCGCGACCGTCCAGGTCATCATTGGCCGGCCCCAACGGCAGTTCACAGCGGGCCTGGCCGCTGTCGAGCACCGCCAACAGGCGCCCGTCCTGTTTGGTCAGGCGTACCGGAATGAAGTTCATCGGCGGCGAACCGATGAAGCTGGCGACAAACTGGTTGGCCGGGTCGTTGTAGATCTGCTGGGGCGTGCCGAACTGCTGGATGATGCCGTCCTTCATCACCGCCACCTTGTCGCCCAGGGTCATGGCCTCGATCTGGTCGTGGGTGACATACACCGTGGTGGTCTTCAGGCGCTGGTGCATCAGTTTCATTTCAGTGCGCATCTCGACCCGCAGCTTGGCATCGAGGTTGGACAGCGGTTCGTCGAACAGGTAGATCTTCGGTCGCCGCGCCAGCGCCCGGCCCATGGCCACACGCTGTTGCTGGCCACCGGACAACTGCGCCGGCTTGCGCGCGAGCAGGTGCTCGATCTGCAGCAACTTGGCCACCCGCGCCACCTCCTCGTCGATGGCGGCCTGCGGCATCTTGCGAATCTTCAGGCCGAATTCGATGTTCTCGCGCACGCTCATGGTCGGGTACAGCGCATAGGACTGGAACACCATCGCGATGTCACGATCCTTGGGGCCCATGCCGCTGACGTCCTGTTCGTCGATGAGGATTGCACCGCCGCTGATGCTCTCCAGGCCGGCGATGCAGTTCATCAGGGTCGACTTGCCGCAGCCAGAGGGGCCGACCAGGATCAGGAACTCACCGTCCTTGATCGACAGCTGGATGTCCTTGAGTGTGTCTGGCAGGCCGCTGCCGTAGGTCTTGTTCACGTTGCGAAGTTCAAGCGTTGCCATGACTTACCCCTTGACCGCGCCGGCGGTGAGCCCGCGGACGAAATATTTGCCTGCCACCACGTAGACCAGCAGGGTTGGCAAACCGGCGATCATCGCCGCCGCCATGTCGACGTTGTATTCCTTGGCCCCGGTGCTGGTGTTGACCAGGTTGTTCAGGGCCACGGTGATCGGTTGCGAGTCGCCACTGGAAAACACCACGCCGAACAGGAAGTCGTTCCAGATCTGGGTGAACTGCCAGATCAGGCAGACCATGATGATCGGTGTCGACATCGGCAGGATGATGCGGCGGAAGATGGTGAAGAAGCCGGCGCCATCCAGGCGTGCAGCCTTGACCAGCGCATCGGGAATGCTCACGTAGAAATTGCGAAAGAACAGCGTGGTGAACGCCAGGCCGTAGACCACGTGCACCAGTACCAGGCCGGTGGTGGTGCTGGCCAGGCCGAGCTTGCCGAGGGTGAACGACGCCGGCAGCAGCACGGTCTGGAACGGCAGGAAGCAGCCGAACAGCAACAGGCCGAAGAACAGCTGCGAGCCGCGAAAGCGCCACATCGACAGCACATAGCCATTCAGCGCACCGATGGCGGTGGAGATCAGCACCGCTGGCACGGTGATCATGATCGAATTCCAGAAGTAACCGCTGACCGTGCCCCAGGCCTTGACCCAGCCGATGCCGGTGATCACGGCGGGCCAGCTCAGCAGGTTGCCGGTGCTGATGTCTTCCGGGGACTTGAAGCTGGTCAGCAGCATCACCACCAGCGGCACCAGGTACAGCAGCACGGCGATCAGCAGCACGGCATGGATGACGATGCGGCTCAGGCTCAGCGCCGGTTTTTCCGTTGGACTATGCATGGCGCTTGCTCCGCAGTTCCGAGTACAGGTACGGCACGAGGATCGCCAGGATCGCCCCAAGCATGAGGATGGCACTGGCCGAACCCATGCCCATCTGGCCACGGCTGAAGGTGAAGGAGTACATGAACATCGCTGGCAGGTCGGAGGAGTAGCCCGGGCCACCGGCGGTCATGGCCGCCACCAGGTCGAAGCTCTTGATGGCGATGTGCGCAAGGATCATCAGCGAGCTGAAGAACACCGGGCGCAGGCTGGGCAGCACCACGGTCCAGTAGATCCGCGGCAAGCTGGCACCGTCGATCTGTGCGGCGCGGATGATCGACTGGTCGACCCCGCGCAGCCCAGCGAGGAACATCGCCATGATGAAGCCCGAGGCCTGCCACACGGCGGCGATCACCAGGCAGTACACCACCCGGTCAGGGTCGATCAGCCAGTCCAGGCGAAAGCCCTCCCAGCCCCAGTCACGCAGCAGCTTGTCCAGGCCCATGCCGGGATTGAGCAGCCACTTCCAGGCGGTGCCGGTGACGATCATCGACAGCGCCATGGGGTACAGGTAAATGGTACGGATGAAGCCTTCGCGGCGGATGCGCTGGTCCAGCAGCACGGCCAGCAGCACGCCGATGGCCAGGCTGATGGCGATGAACAGGCCACCGAACAGCATCAGGTTCTTGCTCGCCACCCACCAGCGGTCGTTGTCGAACAGCCGGGCGTATTGCGCCAGGCCGGCCCACTTGTAGGTCGGCAGAAAGGTCGAGGTGGTGAAGGACAGGACGAAGGTCCACAGGATGTAGCCGTAGAAGCCCACCAGGACGATGAACATGCTGGGGGCCAGCACCAGTTTGGGTAACCAGCGCTGCAGCGCGTCCAGGGGGGAGGCCCGCAGTTGGGCGGTTGCTGTTGTCATAGGTCACCTTTCAGGCACTGCCACACTGTTTGTGGGAGCGGCCTTGCGTCGCGAAAGGGCTGCGTAGCAGCCCCGGTGCTGGATGAGCGAAGCTGTTCTAAAAGGACTGCGCTGCCTGGTTGTGGGACCGCTCTGCGGTCCTTTCGCGACGCAAGGCCGCTCCCACACCAAGGGCCGCGCAAGCCTCCGGACTGTCGTCTACTTGGCCGCCTTGATCGCCGCCGCCAGCTTCTTCGCCGCATCGGCCGGGTCGGCCTTGGGGTCGTTGATGTAGTTGGTCACCACATCGAAGAATGCGCCCTGCACGGCCAGCGTGGTGGCCATGTTGTGCGCCATGCTCGGCTGCAGGCCGCCGGTCTTGGCGTCGGCGAGGAAGTCCTTGGCGGAGGTCTGGGCGCAGGCGTCGAAGCCAAGCTTGCCCATGTCGGCGAGCATGTCGTTGCGCACCGGGATGGAGCCCTTGTTGATGCTGAAGACCTTCTGGAAGTCCTCGCCCAGGACCTTGCGGGCGATGTCCTGCTGACCGGCAGCAGTGCCCTTGTCGTTCTGCTTGAACACCACCAGCGAATCGATGTTGTAGAGGAACGCCTTGTCGGTACCCGGGAACGGCACGCACTGGTAGTCCTTGCCGGCGACTTTCCTGGCCAGGGTCCACTCGCTCTTGGCCCAGTCACCCATGATCTGCATACCGGCCTTGCCATTGATGACCTTGGCCGCTTCGAGGTTCCAGTCCTGGCCCTTGCCGTCCGGGTCCATGTAGGTGGCGACCTTCTTCAGCTCGGTGAGCGCCTTGACCATATCGGGGCCGGTCAGCGCCGCGCTGTCCAGGTCGACCAGGGCCTTCTTGTAGCCATCCACACCCATTACCGACAGCACCACGCTCTCGAACACGGTGCTGTCCTGCCAGGGCTGGCCGCCATGGGCGAGCGGGATGAAGCCTGCAGCCTTGAGCTTGTCGGCGGCGGCGTAGAATTCGTCGAGGGTGGTCGGCGCCTTGTCGATGCCGGCTTTCCTGAAAACTTCAGGGTTGATCCACAGCCAGTTGATGCGGTGGATGTTGACCGGTACCGCGACATAGTCACCGTCATACTTCACGGTGTCGGAGACCGTCTTGTCGAGCAGCGCGTCCCACTTCTCTTCCTTGGCAACGTCCTTGAGCACCTCGGTATCAAGCAACCCGGTGGAAGCCCACTCCTGAATGTCCGGCCCCTTGATCTGCGCGACGCCAGGCGGGTTACCCGCCACCGCACGGCTCTTGAGCACGGTCATGGCCGTGGCACCACCGCCGCCTGCAACGGCGCCGTCCTTCCAGGTGAAACCATCCTTCTCGATCTGGGCCTTGAGCACATCGACAGCCGCTTTTTCACCCCCGGAGGTCCACCAGTGCACGACTTCGACGCTGCCTTTGGATTCGGCGGCGCTGGCACTGAGCGGCAGGAGCGAGGCGAGGGAGATCGCGGCGGCGAGGCGGAGAGTGGAATTCATCGGAGTACCTTTCTTGTTGTTATGCCGGGCAAGTCGATCGCTTGCATTGCATGGAGTCTAATCAGCGCGCCCGCCTCGTCAGGTAACGAAGCGATGCATGAATGTCATCGTTTGGTTACATGACCGGCAACGGCAGTTGCCAGGCTCGGGGCCAACGGCAGCCCGGGTATCAAGGTTGCCTGATAGGCGTGGTAGAGATCCGGCTTGCCCGCCCATAGCGTCGCGGCAGGGCGGTTACCCGGGTCGAGTTCGTGATGCCAGCTGCCGGCCAAGCGGTCGATGAAATGGCCGTCGATGAAGTCCCAGAAGCAGCGGTACCAGCGTTCGTACTGCGCTTCGCCGGTACGCCGCAGCAGGGCCGCCGCGCTGGCACAGGCCTCGGCGTGCACCCAGTGCAGGCGCTCGCGCACCACCGGGCGATTGTCCCAGTCCAGGGTGTAGACGATGCCTTTGCCGCCATCGACGTTCCAGGCATCGCGGCAGGCACTGTCGAACAGGCCACGGGCACAGCCCGGCAGCCAGTCCGGTGCGTGCAGGCCGGCCAGTTCGCGAGCAGCTTCAAGATGCAGCAGCAGCCGGGCCCACTCGAAAGCATGGCCAGGCGTGGTGCCAAACGGCCGGAAGGGGTCGGCGGGGTGATCGCGGTTGTAGTCCGGCAGCGGCTGCCAGTGCGCGTCGAAATGCTCGATAACCCGATAGTCGTTGGCGCCAGCGTGGGTGTGGATGATGCGCTGGGCGATGCGCAGGGCGCGATCGAGCCACAGCGTATCGCCGGTGACATCGGCCAGGGCCAGGAACGCCTCGGTGGCGTGCATGTTGCTGTTGGCTCCACGATAAGCCTCGGCCTGCTGCCAGTCGCGGGAGAACGACTCACGCAGGGCACCCTGCTCCTCGCTCCAGAACCGCGTTTGCAGGACGTCGATGGCATCTTCCAGCAAGCCGTGCGCCCCCGCAGCGCCGGCGACCACTGCGGAACTCGCGGCCAATGCGACGAAGGCATGCAGGTAGGCGGCCTTGTCGCTGTCGCCCAGCCCGTGGGGGCGCGCGAACCAGCCGCCGTGGCGGGGGTCGTGCAAGGCCCCGTGCAAGGCGTTGACGCCATGCTCGACCAACGGCAGGTAGCCAGGCACACCCTGCAGGTGAGCCAGGGCGAAGGCGTGGGTCATGCGCGTGGTCTGCAGGGTTTCGCTGCCCGCATCGGCCGGCAGGCAGCCCTGGGCATCAAGGCAGCCAAAGCCGTCTGGCAGCTGCGAAGCCTTGGCGAATGCCAGCAGACGCTGCCCTTCTGCCTGCAGCCAAGCGGCATGTGCGGTAGAACCCAGCCAACTGCCGGGGCCCAGATCGAGGCTCGTCATGGAGTAGCGCGTTCCTTGCCTGTCGTCGGGGAAGTCTAGCCAGCCGTCCTGGCCGGGATGTCACGAAGCGGAGCAGTTGTGTCACCAAGCTGTGACACAGCTCATTCCACGCCTCTTGGCAGGTAGAGCGTCACCCGCAAGCCGCCTTCGCGCAGGTTGAGCAGGCTCACCTCGCCGCCATGGCTATGGGCGATATTGCGTGCGATACCCAGGCCCAGCCCATAGCCCTGCTGCTTGCCGGCCAGGCGAAAATGCGGCTCGAACACCTGCTCCATCTGCTGTTGCGGCACGCCGGGGCCCTGGTCATCGACCTGCAGGACGAAGCCCTCGGCGCTGTCGATGATGCGCAGGTGCGCCCGCTCGCCATACTTGATGGCATTGTCGATCAGGTTGCCGATACAGCGGCGCAAGGCCAGTGGCTTGCCCGGGTACGGCAACACGGCTCGCCCTTCGACCGTGATACGGCCATCACCCAGGTACGGCTCGGCGAGAATCTCCAGCACCTGGTTAAGGTCGACCGGCTCGATGTTCTCGTGGATATCGGTGTCCTTCACGCATTGCAGCGCGCCTTTGACCAGCAGCTCCAGCTCGTCGAGGTCCTGGCTGAACTTGGCCTGCAGGCGTTCGTCCTCGAGCAGCTCCACGCGCAGGCGCAAGCGCGTGATCGGGGTGCGCAGGTCATGGGAAATGGCGCTGAACAACTGCGAACGCTCGGTCAGGTAACGGCTGATGCGCTCGCGCATGCTGTTGAACGCCCGCCCCACTTCGATCACCTCGCTGCCACCGCCCTCGGCCACCGGCGCCACGTCGGCGCCCAATGACAGTTCGCGCGCAGCGCGCGCCAGGCGCTTGAGCGGCCAGCTCTGCCAGTGCACCAGCAAACCGATGAACAGCAGCAGCAAGGCGGTGGTCAGGACGATGAAGCCAATCTGCTGACGCGGCAGGCGTTCGGTTTCGAGGCTGGTATAGGGCTCGGGCAGCAACGAGGCGATGTACAGCCATTCGCCCTGGCCCAGACGGATCTGGGTCACCAGCACCGGCGGGTTGAGCGGCTCCAGGGTCAGCGAGTAATGGGCCCATGAGCGCGGCAGTTCATCGAGCTTCAGGCCGCTGTTGAAGATGCGCAGGTCATCGGGGGCGACGAACTCGACAGAAATCTCCATCTGCTCGCCGAGGCGTTCGTGCAGCACTTGCCGGAACACGTCGATCACCACTTGCTTGCGCGGCGTGATGGGCAATACCGGCATATCCAGTGGCTTGTCATTGAGCGACACGAAAAAACGCGTCCCCCCCATGCTGCGCAGTTGATCGAGCACCATTGGCCGATAGGCCACCGGCAGCGAGCGGAAGTAGCTGACGCTGGCGCTCATGGAGTGGGCCAGGCTCGAGGCACTGGCGCGCAGGCCCTGCAACTGGCTGGCACGCAACTGGGCGACCCAGATCAGGCTCGACAGGCCCTGTGCCAACAGCACCACCAGCAGGGTCAGCAGCAGCATGCGCCCCAGCAGCGAGCGCGGCAGCAGGCGCCAGCGCCGCTCAGGAAGCGCAGCAGACATGGGCCGCCAGCAGGTAACCGCTGCCACGCACGGTACGGATCAGCCGCGGTGGCTTGTCGGTGTCGCGCAAGCGCTGGCGCAAGCGGCTGACGGCCATGTCGACGATGCGGTCCAGCGGCATCGGCTCGCGGCCTCGGGTGGCGTTGCCGATGGTGTCACGGTCCAGAATCTGCTGCGGATGGTCGAGAAACAGCTTGAGCAGGGCGAAATCGGCACCCGACAGAATCACCTCTTCACCGTCGCGGTGGAACAGGCGATGGCTGATGGTATCCAGACGCCAGTCGTCAAAGGCCAGCACGGTACTGGCCGGTGCGGCCTGGCCGAACTCGCTGCGGCGCAACAGGGCCTTGATGCGTGCCTGCAGTTCACGGGGGCTGAACGGCTTGCCCAGGTAGTCATCGGCGCCCAGTTCCAGGCCGATGACGCGGTCGGCTTCATCGGAGCTGGCGGTCAGCATGATGATCGGTACCCGCGACTGGCGCGGGTGTTGACGCACCCAGCGGCACAGGCTGAAGCCGTCTTCGTCGGGCAGCATGACGTCGAGGATTACCAGGTCGCAGGGGATGCTTTCCAGGGCGCGGCGAAAGCCCTGGCCGTCAGCCTCGGCGTGGACCTGGAAGCCGGCGCGGCTCAGGTAGGTTTGCAGCAGTTCGCGAATTTCCTGATCGTCGTCGACCATCAGGATGGATTTTCCGGCAGTGCTCAAGGTATCCCGCCCTCATTGTTGTCACAGGTCTTTCGCCTGCTGTTGGGGCCGCTTTGCGCCCAGGTCAGTGTGCCAGCGCCTGCTGTAATGCCACTCCAGCCCCCAGCAGTCCAGAGAATTCCGCCGTCACCAGCCACACAGGCACCCCTGCGAAGTAACCACTCATGCAGCCCTTGTCGGCAAAGCTGGTGGCAAAACCACTGCGCAGGAACAGCTCGGCAAAGCGCGGAATCACGCCGCCGACAATATAAACCCCACCGCGCGCGCCCAGGGTCAGCACATTGTTACCTGCCACCCGCCCGAGGAACCGGCAGAACTGCTCGATCACCGCCAGCGCCCGTGGCTCGCCGCTCAACGCAGCATCGGTGATCTGCGCCGGGGATGTGTGTCGGGGCGTGTCGCCGTCCAGCGTGCACATGGCCTGGTACAACCGCACCAGGCCACCGCCGCTGAGGACGGTCTCGGCGCTGACGTGGCCGATCTGGCCGTGTATCTGCTGATGGATCGCCGCCTCCCGGGCATTGCCCACCGGCAGGTCGACATGCCCGCCCTCACCCGGCAACGCCAGCCAGTGCTGCTCGCCCAGGCGCAACAGGCTGCCGACGCCCAGGCCAGTGCCCGGGCCAATCACCAGCGCCGGCCGCATCGGGTCCGCCCGGCCTGCGCAGACCTCACGGTACTCACCGGGTTGCAGGCGGGTCATGCCCAACGCCTGAGCAGAAAAGTCGTTGATCAGCAGCAGCCGCTCGACCTGCAAGGTCTGGCAAAACGCCTTGTGACTGAGCCGCCAATGGTTGTTGGTGAAGCGGAATTCATCGCCATCGACCGGCCCAGCCACCGCCAGGCACACCGCTGCCAGGCCGCCACGGGCAATGCCGTGGCATTCCAGGTAAGCCTCGATGGCCTGCTCCGGGCTGGTGTAGTCGGCCGCGGCGAAGACCTTCACCTGGCACAGCTGGTTGTCACGCCACAACGCAAAACGGGCATTGGTGCCACCGATGTCGCCAACCAGCAGGTCTTTCATTTGAGGTTCTCCAGGGCGGAGGTGAAGGCACTCGCGCCCTGCTCTGCCGGGCTGAAGGACATGCGCATGAAACCGAACAGCTCACGGCCGCAGCCCAGGTCGTTGCCCTGGGGCGCGGGCGGCAGGTCACGGCTGGCCAGTTCTTCTGCCGACACCATCACCCGCAACGTGCCTTCGACGCCATCGACACGCACGATATCACCGTCTTGCACGCGTGCCAGCGGGCCACCATCGAACGCTTCGGGGCAGACGTGGATGGCGGCAGGGATCTTGCCCGAGGCCCCCGACATGCGCCCGTCGGTCACCAGCGCGACCTTGTAACCACGGTCCTGCAGCACGCCGAGGAACGGCGTCAGCTTGTGCAGTTCGGGCATGCCGTTGCAACGCGGGCCCTGGAAGCGCACCACGGCAACGAAATCGCACTCCAGTTCACCGGCCTTGAAGGCATCGGCCAGCGACTGCTGGTCATGGAACACGCGCGCCGGTGCTTCGACTACCCGATGCTCAGGCGCAACGGCCGACACCTTCATCACGCCACGGCCGAGGTTACCTTCCATCACCCGTAGGCCACCTTCGGCCGAGAATGGCCGCGCCACCGGGCGCAGGATGCTCTCGTCCAGGCTCTGCTGCGGCCCTTCGCGCCATACCAGCTTGCCGTCGTCGAGGAACGGTTCCTGGGTGTAGCGGCGCAGACCGTGGCCAGCCACGGTGTTGACGTCCTCGTGCAGCAGGCCGGCGTCGAGCAGCTCACGAATCAGGAAGGCCATGCCGCCAGCGGCCTGGAAGTGGTTGATGTCGGCCTTGCCGTTGGGGTAGACGTGGGACAGGGTCGGCACCACCTCGGAAAGGTCGGCCATGTCCTGCCAGGTCAGCTGGATGCCCGCCGCCTGGGCGATTGCCGGTATGTGCAGGGTGTGGTTGGTCGAGCCACCGGTGGCGTGAAGGGCCACGATCGAGTTGACCAGTGCCTTCTCGTCGACGATCTCGCCCAGTGGCATGAAGCTGCCGCTGGCCTTGGTCATGCGCGTGACCTGTTGCGCCGCCTCGGCGGTGAGGGCATCGCGCAGCGGTGTGTACGGGTTGACGAACGAGGCGCCGGGCAGGTGCAGGCCCATGACCTCCATCACCAGTTGGTTGGTGTTGGCGGTGCCATAGAAGGTACAGGTGCCGGGGCTGTGGTAGGACTTCATTTCCGACTCCAGAAGCTCCTCGCGGCTGGCCTTGCCTTCGGCATAGCGCTGACGCACGTCGGCCTTCTCTTTGTTGGAAATACCGGAAACCATCGGCCCACCCGGGACGAAGATGGTGGGCAGGTGGCCGAAGCGCAGCGCCCCCATCATCAGGCCAGGGACGATCTTGTCGCAGATGCCGAGCATCAGTGCAGCGTCGAACATGTTGTGCGACAGCGCTACCGCCGTGGACATGGCGATGACTTCGCGGCTGGCGATCGCCAGTTCCATGCCCGGCTCGCCCTGGGTCACGCCATCGCACATGGCCGGCACACCGCCGGCGAACTGGCCGACCGAGCCGACCTCGCGCAGGGCCTGCTTGATCTGATCAGGGAAATGCAGATACGGCTGGTGCGCCGAGAGCATGTCGTTGTACGACGAAACGATGGCGACGTTGGCCGCGTTCATCAACCGCAGGGTCTGCTTGTCCTCGGCACCGCAACCGGCCACGCCATGGGCGAAGTTGGCGCATTGCAGGCTGGCACGCATGGGCCCGTCACTGGCCGCGCCACGAATCAGCTGCAAGTAGCGTTCGCGGGTGGCACGGCTGCGTTCGATCAGCCGCTGGGTGACCTCAAGGATGCGCGGATGCATGTACTGGACTCCAGGCTAATTGTAAGGGCGGTTTACCGGGCGTTTCCCCTCCAAACGATTGCGGCCTAGGCTCAAGGCAGAGGGGCTCGCGATATCGGGGGAGGCACTGCGCACAACCACTCGTTGTATGTTTAAACAAAATACTGCCATCAAAAAGGCTTGTTTTCTATCGCCCAGTGAATAATCTTGTAATTCCAACAACAAAACCGTTTCAGTGAAGCTCCTTTTTGCCACAGGTTTCACTCGGACCGCCAGAGGTACTGCCATGACCCTACGTATCGCCATCAATGGATTCGGCCGCATCGGGCGCAATGTCCTGCGCGCACTGTATACCCAAGGCTACCGCCAGGACCTGCAGGTCGTCGCCATCAACGACCTGGGTGACAGCGCGATGAACGCCCACCTGCTCAAATATGACAGCGTGCACGGCACATTCGATGCGCAGGTCGAGGCCGACCATGAAAGCCTGACCGTCAATGGTGACCGTATCGCGGTCAGTGCCATCCGCAACCCGGCCGAACTGCCCTGGAAGGCCGAAGCGATCGACGTGGTGTTCGAATGCACCGGGCTGTTCACCGACCGCGCCAAGGCCGCCGCGCACCTGGCTGCGGGCGCCGGCAAAGTGATCGTCTCGGCGCCGGGCAAGGGCGTCGATGCCACCGTGGTCTACGGGGTCAACCACGATATCCTGCGGGCTTCGCACCAGATCATCTCCAACGCCTCGTGCACCACCAACTGCCTGACGCCGATCGCCCAGGTGCTGCACCGCGAGTTCGGCATCGAACAGGGGCTGATGACCACCATTCACGCCTACACCAACGATCAGGTGTTGACCGACGTCTATCACAGCGACCCATACCGTGCCCGTTCGGCCACCCAGTCGATGATACCGAGCAAGACCGGCGCCGCCGAGGCCGTGGGCCTGGTGCTGCCGGAGCTGGCCGGCAAGCTCACTGGCATGGCCGTGCGGGTACCGGTGATCAATGTGTCGCTGGTCGACCTGACCGTAAACCTCAAGCGCGAAGCCACCGTCGAACAGGTCAACCAACTGTTCCTTGAAGCCAGCCGGCACTCCAAGGTGCTCGGCTACAACGCGCTGCCGCTGGTGTCGTGCGACTTCAACCATAACCCGCTGTCGTCGATCTTCGATGCCAACCATACCCGGGCCAACGGGCGGATGCTCAAGGTACTGGCCTGGTATGACAATGAGTGGGGGTTCTCCAACCGCATGCTGGACAATTGTTTGGCGTTGGCTAGTGCGCGCTGAGGGGGGGCCTGACTGTAGATTTTTGGCGCCTGTGAGACCGAGCGCCGCCCGCGCGGCGCTTCGCGGGGCAAGCCCGCTCCCACATCTGTTTCGGGCCAATCAATCCTGAGACTTTGGCGCGCGTGCCCTTGTTTGTTCCATTCGATATCGCAGGTTATGCAAGTGCTTTTCATCCATCTCCAGCCATGCACCAAGGGCGCGCGCGCCAATGGAGGCAGGAGTAACTGGCCCGAAACAGATGTGGGAGCGGGCTTGCCCCGCGAAGCGCCGCGCGGGCGGCGCTCGGTCTCACAGGCGCTGATAATCCCAAGCCAAACACCCCGCCCACACACAATCTTTACCTTTTCCTAACAATTCCAAGCTTGACCTGACCAGTAGATGATAAGCATTATCATTTCACCATTCGTCGGCCAGGTCCCCCCGTGAGTCAGTCCCGGTTCAACTCCGTCTTCCTCGTCCAGCGTCTTTCCCTGCTGCGCACCCTGCAGCGCATGGTGGGCAACCCCAGCACCGCCGAAGACCTGCTGCAGGAAACCTACCTGCGGGTATCCCGTGCCCTGGGCGAGCGCCCGATCGAACATCTCGAGCCCTTTGTGTTCCAGACCGCCCGCAACCTCGCGCTGGACCACCTGCGCACGCAGCGGGTGCGGTCGCGCATGCTGGTCGACGATGTCCCCGACGAGGTACTGCACAATGTCGCCTCTGCGCACGGGAGCAGCGAAGACGCCGCCCATGCCGAACAACTGCTCAAGCACCTGAGCGTCAGCCTCAACCAACTGACTGAGCGCCAGCAGCGCATCTTCATCCTCAGCCGCCTGCACGGCGCCAGCTACCTGGAGATCGCCGAGCAACTGCACGTCTCGGCCAGCACCGTTCAGAAGGAACTGAAACTGATCATGGCGATCTGCATGGGCGTGGCCGATCGGCTCAAATGAGCCGACCGCAGGCGTGCAGAATGTGGCGTAATCCTTGCCATGCTTCGCTCCAGCCTTGATCATTCGCAAAAATTGCTGCAAGGACCCACCGTGACCGACAGCCCCGTCACTCGCTCGTCAGCTACCGGGCCCGACGCCCGCGCCCGTGCGCTGGACGAGGCGCTGGAATGGCTCGTGCGCCTGCAATGCGCCAGCGAGGCCGATACCCTCGCCTTCGAACAATGGCTCAGCGCAGCCCCAGAAAACGCCGCAGCCTACGTCGAGGCCGAAGCCTTGTGGAACGGCACCCCGCTGCGCCAGGCTGCCCTGCACTTGCACCAGCATCAACGCCGCTCGCTGCGTGGGCGCCTGCGTGCGCACTGGAAGCCACTGGCGACCGCCGCCGTGCTGCTGGTCGGGCTGTTCACGTTCGGCAACCTGCCGGTGCGCCTGCAGGCGGACCACCTGACCGTGGTCGGCGAGCGCCAGCGCCTGGAGCTGGATGACGGTGCCAAGGTCCTGCTCAACACCAATTCCGCCTTCGCCAGCGACCAGCAGGGCGGCCGCCAGGTCGCACGCCTGCTGCAAGGCGAGGCGTACTTCCAGGTGCCCGGTGGCGCCAAGTTGCCGCTGGAAGTGCAGGCGGGGCCCGTGCGTGCGCACGTGCGCGACACCGATTTCGCCGTGCGCTACCTCGATGGCGAGGCTCAGGTTCGCGTGCAGCGCGGCGACGTCGACCTGCAAGCCGCCAGCGACCAGCGCATTCGCCTCAGTGCCGGCGACAGCATCAGTGTCGGCCCGCACGGTTTCGGCCAGCGCCAGCGCCCGGACATGCACAAGGACCTGGCCTGGGTCGACGGCCGCCTGGTGTTCGAGAACTGCCCGTTGAGCCAGGTGCTGGCGGAAGTGCGGCGCTATTACCCCGGCTGGATCATCAACCGCAACGACCACCTCGGCGACATGGCGGTGACCGGCAACTACCGTCTCGACCAGCCGCTGGAAACGCTACGCGCCCTGGCCCATATCACGTCTGCGCAGCTGCACGAATTCCCCGCCGTCGTGATCATCAACTGACCGACAAGTTTTTTTACGCGATCGCGCAACCCCGCCCGTCTCGTTATAGCCAATGCAACTGATTCTTGTTTGAAAACAAGAACGGTCATCACCTATAGCAGTTCGCGCGTCAGGGAGCGCTTTCGATGTTCACAGGTCCATCTCGCCCGTCCACACGTCCTCGCCGTACCGGTCAACTGTCGCTGCTGACCCTGGCGCTACTCGCCAGCGGTGCCTGCAGCCTGCCGGCGCTGGCCGCCGAACCGGCCCAGGCCAGCAGCCCACGCATGGGCGATTACCGCTTCAGCATTGCCCAGCAGCCTTTGGTCGAAGCCATCAATGCCTTCAGCAAGGTCACCGGCTGGCAGGTTGGCTTCAGCGCCGAACTGGCCGACGGCGTGGCATCGCCGGGCGTGCAGGGGGCGCTGCCAGCGGAGGCCGCACTCAAGCGCCTGCTCCAGGGCACGGGCCTGAGCTTCCGCAAGATCAGCAACGGTAACGTGGTGCTCGAACGCCAGACGGCGGGCAACGTCATCGCCCTGCAGCAGATGACCGTCAGCGCCACCCGTAACGCCCAGGACGTGAGCCAGGTACCGAGCACCGTGACCGTGCAGACCCGCGAGCAACTGGACCGGCAAAACGTCAACAACATCCAGGAGCTGGTACGTTACGAACCGGGTGTGTCGGTAGCGGGCACCGGCCAGCGCAGTGGCCTGAACGGCTACAACATCCGCGGCATCGATGGCGAGCGCGTGCTCACCCAGGTCGACGGCGTGTCGATCCCCGACAGCTTTTTCTACGGCCCCTACGCCCAGACCCAGCGCAATTACGTCGACCCCGAAATCGTCAAGCGTGTGGAAATCCTCCGCGGCCCGGCTTCTGTGCTGTACGGCAGCAACGCCATCGGCGGCGCGGTGAGCTACTTCACCCTCGACCCGGACGACATCATCAAGCCTGGCAAGGATGTGGGCGCGCGCCTGAAGACCGGCTACAGCTCGGCCGATGACAGCTGGCTGACCTCGGCAACGGTGGCAGGCCGCACGGGTGATTTCGACGGCCTGCTGCACCTGAGCCAGCGCAACGGGCACGAGACCGAATCCTACGGTAGCCACGGCGGCACCGGCCTGTCGCGCACCGAGGCCAACCCGGAAGACGTGCGCACCACCAACGTGCTGGCCAAGCTGGGCTGGAATTACGCCGACGATGCCCGCCTGGGGCTGACCTACGAGCGTTACAAGGATGACCGCGACCAGAACATCCTCAGCGCCGTCGGTGGCCCGTTCACCAACGGCACCGGCCTGGGCATGTACCGCAGCCGCAGCGGCAACGACACGGTGACCCGCGAGCGCTTCGGCATCAACCATGAGTTCGGCCTGGACTCGCTGGTCGCGGACCACATCAAGTGGAGCTTGAACTACCAGGTGGCCAAGACCGACCAGAGCACCGAGGAAGTCTACTTCCCGTTCAGCCGCACCGTGCTGCGCACCCGCGACACCACCTACAAGGACCGCCAGTGGGTGTTCGACGCCCAGTTGGACAAGGCCTTCAGCATCGGCGCCACCGACCACCTGCTGACCTACGGCACCACCCTCAAGCACGAGAAGGTCACCGGTTCGCGTAGCGGTACCGGCACCTGCCTGGCAGTCGGTGGCACCTGCCGCACCATCGGCCAGGTCAGCACCAGCGATGCCCAGGCGCTGGTCAGCGACTTCCCGGACCCGACCGTGAACACCTACAGCCTGTTCGTGCAGGATGAAATCCGCTGGAACAACTGGACCTTCATGCCCGGCGCGCGCTACGACTACACGCGCATGGAGCCCAAGTTCACCGAGGAGTTCCTGCGTGGCATCCAGGGCTCAGGCACCGCCCCGAGCAGCCTCGACGACTCGGACAAGAAATGGCACCGCGTCTCGCCCAAGTTCGGTCTGACCTACGCCTTCAACGACAACTACACCTGGTATGGCCAGTACGCCGAAGGCTTCCGCACCCCGACAGCCAAGTCGATGTACGGGCGCTTCGAAAACCCGACCTTGGGCTACAGCGTGCAGGGCAACCCCGGGCTCGAGCCGGAAAAGAGCAAGAGCTACGAAACCGGCCTGCGTGGCAACTTCGACGCCGGCAACTTCGACGTGGCGGTGTTCTACAACAAGTACCGCGACTTCATCGACGAAGACGCCGTGCAGTCGGCCAACCTGGAAACCACGTTCCAGGCCAACAACATCAAGCATGCCACCATCAAGGGCGCCGAACTCAAGGGCCGCCTGAACCTCGACCACTTCGGTGCGCCGCAGGGCCTGTATACCCAGGCCTCGATCGCCTATGCCCAGGGCCGCAACGATGACAACGGTCAACCGCTGAACAGCGTCAACCCGCTGACCGGCGTGTTCGGTTTGGGCTACGAGCAGTCCAACTATGGCGGCCTGCTGAGCTGGACCCTGGTCAAGCGCAAGACCCGCGTCGACGACACCACCTTCTTCGCGCCGGACGGTCAGAGCTCGCAGTTCCGCACCCCGGGCTACGGCGTGCTCGACCTGAGCGGCTTCTACAAAGTGACCGACGACGTCACCGTCAACGCCGGGCTGTACAACCTGACCGACAAGAAATACTGGCAATGGGATTCGGTGCGTGGCTACGACGGCCAGGGTGAAGCGGGCGTGACCCAGCCGGCCAACCTCGACCGCCTGACCATGCCGGGGCGCAATTTCGCCGTCAATGTGGTGTGGGATATCTGACGGTAAGGCTTGAGCATTGTTGCGCCTGTGAGAGCGAGCGCCGCCCGCGCGGTGCTCGATCTCACAGGCGCTGCAAAAAATCACCACAGAGCCATTTTTTTACTGTCCCAGCCCCGCTGTTTCGTCTTGTCACTAGACGCCCTCATTCACCAAGGACACGCCCATGACCGATCGCCCTGCCCTGCGCTCGCAACGCCTGAACCAGGCCACCCACGCTCCACACAGCGAGCTCGACGCCCTGGTCAAGTCCCACGCGCCGTTCGACAGCCGAGAGAGCTTCGCTCGCTTCGTCGTCGCCCAGTACCTGTTCCAGGCCGAACTGCAAGCGCTGTACAACGACCCGCAACTGAACGCCATCGTCCCCGATCTGGCCGAGCGCTGCCGCGCCGATCAGGCCCGCCTGGACCTGGCCGACCTGAATACCGAAATCCCGGCCGCAGTGCCCGGCGCCCTGCGCGATCCGAGCCTGGGTGAAGCCATGGGCTGGATCTTCGTCTCGGAAGGCTCCAAACTTGGCGCTGCGTTTTTGATCAAGCGTGCCGTGGCCCTGGGATTGTCCGACAGTTTCGGTGCCCGCCACCTCGGCGAGCCGGCCGGTGGCCGCGCCGAAGGCTGGAAGCAGTTCACCCGCATCCTCGATGGCCTGGCGTTGTCAGCCGAGCAAGATGCCGCCGCCGAGCGCGCTGCGGTTGCCGCCTTCGAGCGCTTCACCGAACTGCTTAAACATGCCTACGCCGCCGATGCCGCGCTGGCTTGAGACGCATCAACCGGCTACCTCCCCGGTAGCCGGACGTTCATGCAGTGAGACCATGACCCGACCCGCCCGCTCCAAACTGTCCCGCCTGCTGTATGGCATCCTGGCTTACGTAAGCTTGGGGATAGGCCTGGTCGCCATCGTCATCCCCGGCCTGCCGACCACCGAGTTCATCCTGCTGGCTGCCTGGGCGGCGACGCGCAGCTCGCCGCGCTTGTCCGCCTGGCTGGAGAACCACCGCCTGTTCGGGCCGATCCTGTACAACTGGCGCAATGGCAAGGTGATCCAGCGCCGTGCCAAGGTCAGTGCCACCGTCAGCATGCTGCTGTGCGCGGGCCTGATGCTGGTCTTCCTCGATCACCACTGGCCAGTGTTTCTGGCAATTGCCGGCATGACCCTGGGCAACCTGTGGATCTGGTCGCGCCCGGAGCAGCCCTGCCCGGCTGCTTCACAGGCTCAACAGCCCTGAATACAGCAGGTAGGCAGCCAGTGCCGCACCCGCCAGCACTGCCGCGAAAATCAGTTTTTCCCAGGCGGTGAACAGCGCCTGCCCTTGCTCGTGCTTGGCCCGGGCAAACAGGATGACCCCTGGGGCGTAGAGCAGTGCTGACAGCAGCAAGTACTTGAGGCCGCCCGCATACAACAGCCACACCGCGTAGAGCAACGCCAGCGCTGCCACCAGCAGGTCCTTGCGCCGCAGCCCTGCCCGCCCTTCGTAGCTTTCCCCGCGCCAGGCCAGCAGCACCGCGTACGCCGCCGACCACAGGTAGGGCACCAGAATCATCGACGACGCCAGGTAGATCAGGCTCGTGTAAGTCCCCGCTGAAACCAGCGTGATCAGCAGGAAGCCCTGGATCATGCAGTTCGTCAGCCACAGGGCATTGGCCGGCACGTGGTTGGCGTTTTCCTTGGCCAGGAAGCGCGGCATGGTCTTGTCGCGAGCGGTGGCATAGAGGATCTCGGCACACAACAGTGCCCAAGAGAGCAACGCCCCCAGCAACGACACGGCCAGGCCGAGGCTGATCAACAGGCCGCCCCAAGGGCCGACGATATGCTCCAGCACCGAGGCCAACGACGGATTCTGCAACCCGGCCAGCTCCGGCTGGGTCATCACGCCCAGCGACAGCACGTTGACCAGCACCAGCAGCGCCAGCACGCCGAGAAAGCCGATCACCGTGGCCTTGCCGACGTCGGAACGGCGCTGCGCCCGCCCGGAATACACACTGGCACCTTCGATACCGATGAACACGAACACCGTGACCAGCATCATGTTGCGCACCTGGTCCAGCACATTGCCGAACTCTGGGTTGCTCATGCCCCAGATATCACGGGTAAAGATGTCTGCGCGGAAAGCAAAGGCGGCGATAACCACGAAGATCAGCAGGGGCACCACCTTGGCCACGGTGGTCACCTGGTTGATGAACGCCGCTTCCTTGATGCCACGCAGCACCAGAAAATGCACTGCCCACAACAACAACGAGGCGCAGCCGATGGCAATCGGCGTGTTGCCTTCGCCAAACACCGGAAAGTAGAAGCCCAGGGTGCTGAACAGCAGGACGAAGTAGCCGACGTTGCCCAGCCAGGCACTGATCCAGTAACCCCAGGCCGAGGAGAACCCCATGTATTCGCCGAACCCGGCCTTGGCGTAGGCGTAGACCCCCGAATCCAGTTCGGGCTTGCGGTTGGCCAGGGTCTGGAACACGAACGCCAGTGCCAGCATGCCCACCGCAGTGATCGCCCAGCCGATCAGCACGGCTCCGACGTCGGCGCGTGCTGCCATGTTCTGCGGCAGCGAGAAGATCCCGCCGCCAATCATCGAGCCGACCACCAGTGCGATCAGTGCACCCAGACGCAGCTTTTGTCCCGGTTCGCTCATGGGGCTCCCTTTTTTCCGAGCTGTCATGCGTTTGCAACAGACATGGGCGCCATATAAACACGGTTACTTATATGGCTAAAACCCTTAGACCTGTTGCACTCATAACCACAATGTCTATCAACCTGCGCCCTTAAAAACTAGCACCTGCCAAGCAACTAGCAAAGCATCTGATAAAACTCGGTATTTTCGTGAAAAATTTGCGAAAGCGGTAAAAACGGCTAGCTTCAAAAATCGCAGGCTAAACAGAGCGTTTGCTCTAGTCGTACATGGAGGTGCCAGCTCGCAAGGCCTGCAGCATAGCTATCGGCACTTCCAGGAGCCGCGCGAAGGAAATTTCCTACCCTCGCGTAGCCAAGAACTGACGCAAGTCAGGTCGTGGCCCCGGCGTCGGATTTATTCTGTCGTCAACTTTCTCCTGGCAGGAGTTGTTAAATGTCTGATTCATCCGGAAAACTAAAGCTCGGCGCGTTAGTTGCACTTGTGGTCGGCTCGATGATTGGCGGCGGGATCTTCTCGCTGCCGCAAAACATGGCCGCCAGTGCTGGCGTGGGTGCAGTCCTGATCGGCTGGGCGATCACGGCGGTCGGCATGCTGACCCTTGCGTTCGTCTTCCAGACCCTGGCCAACCGCAAGCCTGACCTGGATGGCGGTGTGTACGCCTATGCCAAGGCCGGCTTCGGCGATTACATGGGCTTCTCTTCAGCCTGGGGCTACTGGATCAGTGCCTGGCTGGGCAACGTCGGTTACTTCGTGCTGCTGTTCAGCACCCTGGGCTACTTCTTCCCGATCTTCGGCGAAGGCAACACCCCGGCGGCGATCATCGGCGCCTCGGTGCTGCTCTGGGCCGTTCACTTCCTGGTACTGCGTGGCATCAAGGAAGCGGCGTTCATCAACCTGATCACCACCGTGGCCAAGGTCGTACCGCTGTTGCTGTTCGCCTTGATCTGCCTGTTCGCCTTCAAACTCGACATCTTCACCGCCGACATCTGGGCGGTGGGCACACCAGACCTGGGCAGCGTGATGAACCAGGTGCGCAACATGATGCTGGTCACCGTGTGGGTGTTCATCGGCATCGAGGGCGCGAGCATCTTCTCGTCCCGGGCGGAAAAACGCTCCGACGTGGGCAAGGCCACGGTCATCGGCTTCGTCACCGTGTTGCTGTTCCTGGTGCTGGTCAACGTGCTGTCGCTGGGCATCATGACCCAGCCGGAACTGGCCAAGTTGCAGAACCCGTCGATGGCCGCAGTGCTTGAACACGTGGTCGGCCACTGGGGCGCGGTGCTGATCAGCGTCGGCCTGATCATCTCGCTGCTCGGGGCCCTGCTCTCGTGGGTGCTGCTGTGCGCCGAGATCATGTTCGCCGCCGCCAAGGACCACACCATGCCGGAGTTCCTGCGCCGCGAGAACGCCAACCATGTGCCGGCCAACGCCCTGTGGCTGACCAACGCCATGGTGCAGATTTTCCTGGTCATCACCCTGTTCTCCAACAGTACCTACCTGTCGCTGATCTACCTCGCCACCTCGATGATCCTGGTGCCTTACCTGTGGTCGGCGGCTTATGCCTTCCTGCTGGCACTGCGCAGCGAAACCTATGAGCAGGCCCTTGCCGAGCGGCAGAAGGACCTGATCATCGGCGGCATCGCGCTGCTGTACGCCATTTGGCTGCTGTATGCCGGCGGCGTGAAATACCTGCTGCTCTCGGCCCTGCTCTATGCCCCTGGCGCGATCCTGTTCGCCAAGGCCAAGCGCGAGGTGGGCCAACCCATCTTCACCAACGTGGAAAAACTGATCTTCGCAGCCGTGGTCATCGGTGCCCTGGTGGCAGCCTTCGGCCTGTATGACGGCTTCCTGACCCTTTGACCCACGTCTTCGTTCAATTGGAGGAATGAAACCATGTCCGCTGAAAAACAGAAGTACGGTGTCCACTCCGAAGCCGGCAAGCTGCGCAAGGTAATGGTTTGCGCCCCCGGCCTGGCGCACAAGCGGCTGACGCCAAGCAACTGTGACGAGTTGCTGTTCGATGACGTGATCTGGGTCGACCAGGCCAAGCGTGACCATTTCGACTTCGTCACCAAGATGCGCGAGCGTGGCGTCGATGTGCTGGAGATGCACAACCTGCTGACCGACATCGTCCAGCAGCCCGAAGCCCTGAAGTGGATCCTCGACCGCAAGATCACCGATGACACCGTGGGCGTGGGCCTGAACAACGAGGTACGCAGCTGGCTCGAAGGCCAGGAGCCCCGCCACCTGGCCGAGTTCCTGATCGGCGGCGTGGCCGGCCAGGACCTGCCACAGAGCGCAGGTGCCGACGTGGTCAAGATGTACAACGACTACCTGGGCCATTCCAGTTTCATCCTGCCTCCGCTGCCCAACACCCAGTTCACCCGTGACACCACCTGCTGGATCTACGGCGGGGTGACCCTCAACCCGATGTACTGGCCGGCGCGACGCCAGGAAACCCTGCTGACCACCGCCATCTACAAGTTCCACAAGGAATTCACCAACGCCGATTTCCAGGTGTGGTACGGCGATCCGGACAAGGACCACGGCCAATCCACCCTCGAAGGGGGGGACGTGATGCCGATCGGCAAGGGCATCGTGCTGATCGGCATGGGCGAGCGCACCTCGCGCCAGGCCATCGGCCAACTGGCACGCAACCTGTTCGCCAAGGGCGCGGTCAAGGAAGTCATCGTCGCCGGCCTGCCGAAGTCGCGTGCCGCCATGCACCTGGACACCGTGTTCAGCTTCTGCGACCGCGACCTGGTCACGGTCTTCCCGGAAGTGGTGAAAGAGATCGTGCCGTTCATCATCCGCCCGGACGAGAGTAAGCCCTACGGCATGGACGTGCGGCGCATCGACAAGTCGTTCATCGAGGTGGTGGGCGAGCAGCTGGGCGTCAAGTTGCGGGTGGTCGAGACCGGCGGCAACAGCTTCGCCGCCGAGCGCGAACAGTGGGATGACGGCAACAACGTGGTGGCCATCGAACCCGGCGTGGTCATTGGCTACGACCGCAACACCTACACCAACACCCTGCTGCGCAAGGCCGGCATCGAGGTCATCACCATCAGCGCCGGCGAACTGGGCCGGGGCCGTGGCGGCGGCCATTGCATGACCTGCCCGATCGTGCGCGACCCCATCGACTACTAACGACCATTACCCCCGGCCGCCCTCACGAAGCGGCGGCCGGTGCGTTCACCAAACTCAAGGAGAAAAGTCATGGCGTTCAACATTCACAACCGCAACCTGCTCAGCCTCGAACACCACACCACCCGCGAGCTGAAGTACCTGCTGGACCTGTCCCGCGACCTCAAGCGCGCCAAGTACACTGGCACCGAGCAGCAGCACCTGAAGGGCAACAACATCGCCCTGATCTTCGAGAAGACCTCCACCCGTACCCGCTGCGCCTTCGAAGTCGCCGCCTATGACCAGGGCGCCAACGTCACCTACATCGACCCCACCTCCTCGCAGATCGGCCACAAGGAAAGCATGAAGGACACCGCCCGCGTACTCGGGCGCATGTACGACGCCATCGAATACCGCGGCTTCAAGCAGGAAATCGTCGAAGAACTGGCCAAGTTCGCTGGCGTGCCGGTGTTCAACGGCCTGACCGACGAATACCACCCGACCCAGATGATCGCCGACGTGCTGACCATGCGCGAGCACAGCGACAAGCCACTGCACGACATCAGCTACGCCTACCTGGGCGATGCCCGCAACAACATGGGCAACTCGCTGCTGTTGATAGGCGCCAAGCTTGGCATGGACGTGCGCATCGCCGCGCCCAAGGCGCTGTGGCCACATGAAGACCTGGTCGAGCGTTGCCACAAGTATGCCGAAGAGAGCGGCGCGCGCATTACCCTGACCGAAGATCCCAAGGCTGCGGTCAAGGGCGTCGACTTCATCCACACCGACGTCTGGGTATCGATGGGCGAGCCGATCGAAGCCTGGGGCGAGCGCATCAAGCAGCTCAAGCCCTACCAGGTGAACAAGGAGCTGATGAAAGCCAGCGGCAACCCACGGACCAAGTTCATGCACTGCCTGCCGGCGTTCCACAACTCCGAGACCAAGGTCGGCAAGCAGATTGCCGAACAGTATCCGGACCTGGCCAACGGCATCGAAGTAACCGATGACGTGTTCGAGTCGCCGGCGTGCATTGCCTTCGAGCAAGCGGAAAACCGCATGCACACCATCAAGGCGATCCTGGTTTCGACCCTGGCTGACCTTTAAGCCGGCCGCGCCGCCCTGCCCATGGGGCGGCGCCCTTCCCTCTTCGTTAAAGGACATTCCCCATGCGTATCGTTGTTGCACTGGGCGGCAACGCCCTCCTGCGCCGTGGCGAACCCATGACCGCTGACAACCAGCGCGCCAATATCCGCACGGCCACCGAACAGATCGCCAAGATCCATCCTGGCAACGAACTGGTCATCGCCCACGGCAACGGCCCGCAGGTCGGCCTGCTGGCCCTGCAAGGCCTGTCGTACAAGCCCGACGAGGCCTACCCGCTGGATGTGCTCGGCGCCGAGACCGAAGGCATGATCGGCTACATGATCGAACAGGAGCTGGGCAACCTGCTGGACTTCGAAGTACCGTTCGCCACCCTCCTGACCCAAGTGGAAGTGGATGCCAACGACCCAGCCTTCAAGGACCCGAGCAAGTTCATCGGCCCGGTCTACAGCAAGGAAGAGGCCGAGCGCCTGGCCAAGGAAAAAGGCTGGGTGGTCAAGGCCGACGGCGACAAGTACCGCCGCGTGGTCGCCAGCCCGAAACCCAAGCGCATCTTCGAAATCCGTCCGATCAAGTGGCTGCTGGAAAAGAGCAGCATCGTGATCTGCGCTGGCGGTGGCGGCATCCCCACCATGTACGACGAAAACAAGAAGCTCAAAGGCATCGAGGCAGTGATCGACAAGGACCTGTGCTCGGCGCTGCTGGCCGAACAGCTGGAAGCCGACCTTCTGGTAATCGCCACCGACGTCGATGGCGCCTACATTGACTGGGGCAAGCCGACGCAGAAAGCCATCGCCCAGGCCCATCCCGACGAGCTCGAACGCCTTGGCTTTGCGGCCGGTTCCATGGGGCCTAAGGTGCAAGCAGCCTGCGACTTTGCCCGTCACACTGGCAAAGTGGCGGTGATCAGCTCGCTGGAAAATATTGAAGGCATCGTCAAAGGCACCGCCGGCACCCGTGTGAGCACCGAAAAGCCAGGTATCAGCTACCGTTGATTGCAGTGGGCGGGCTGACGGGGCCCGCCATTTACCTTCCGGAGGAGTTTGCCATGGCCCAGTTCCACCCCGGTCATGTACATATCGAGCGCACTGCGCTGACCAAGAACGACCACAGTTACGACCTCAATATCGAGTACGAAGCGTTTTCAGACCCCAAGGAAGGCAGAGGCATCCAGTTCCGCATGCATGGCAGCATCGAGGGCAAGACCGTCGATGAACAGTTCTTCCTGGCCAAGGACCAGGTGTTGCCAAGCTTCCTCATGGTCGCCTCGCGCAAGGCCCAGTCTTATCTCGCCCCACACCAGAAGTTCGAAACGCTGGGTTCGCCACACAAGCTGTACGACGCCATGTTCGAAGACATTCGCCAGAAGCTGGACGTAAAATCGGGCGACCCGATCAAGCCTGAACACCTCGAGTGAAGCATGATCCTGGGGCCGCAACGCGGCCCCGACGATGTTAAGGCATACTACCGCCTTCCCTGGCCACAACTCCCGCCCACCATGCGCATCCACGTCAGCTTCATCGACCGCGTCGGTATCACCCAGGAAGTCCTCGCCCTGCTCGGTGCCCGCAACCTCAACCTGGACGCCGTGGAAATGGTCCCGCCAAACGTCTACATCGACGCCCCGACCCTCAGCCCGGCAGTCCTCGAAGAACTTCACGACGCGCTGTTCGAAGTGCGTGGCGTGCAGTCGGTTGAGGTGGTCGACATCCTCCCCGGCCAGCGCCGCCACCTGCAACTCGACGCCTTGCTGGCCGCCATGAGCGACCCGGTGCTGGCGGTCGACAGCGCCGGCAAGGTGCTGCTGGCCAACCCGGCGCTGATCGCCCTGTGCGGTCGCGAGTCCGCGGGACGTTCCGTGAGTGAGCTGTTCGGCGACCCCGGTCTGCTGCAGGCGCTGCTGGACAACAACTTCCACCTGCCGATGCGCGAGATGCAGCTCAACGGCCAGAGCCTGTTGCTGGACGCCTCGCCGATCACCAACGCCGGAGGCCTGCTGACCCTCTACCCGCCCAACCGTATGGGTGAGCGCCTGTCGGCCCTGCATCACGACCACGCCGAAGGCTTCGATGCGCTGCTGGGCGAGTCCCCGGCGATCCGCACCCTCAAGGCCCGCGCCCTGCGCGTGGCCGCCCTCGACGCGCCGCTGCTGGTGCACGGCGAAACCGGTACCGGCAAGGAACTGGTGGCCCGCGCCTGCCATGCCATCAGCAGCCGTCAGGCAGCGCCATTCCTCGCCCTGAACTGCGCTGCGCTGCCCGAAAGCCTGGCCGAGAGCGAACTGTTCGGCTACGCCCCAGGCGCCTTCACCGGCGCCCAGCGCGGTGGCAAGCCGGGGTTGATGGAGCTGGCCAACCAGGGCACGGTGTTTCTCGATGAGATTGGCGAGATGTCGCCCTACCTGCAGGCCAAGCTGCTGCGTTTTCTCAGCGACGGCAGCTTCCGCCGGGTAGGTGGCGACCGCGAGGTGAAGGTGGACGTGCGCATCATCAGCGCCACCCACCGTGACCTCGAGCGCATGGTCGCCGAAGGCACCTTCCGTGAAGACCTGTTCTACCGGCTGAATGTGCTCAACCTGCAGGTACCGCCGCTGCGTGATCGTGGCCAGGACATCCTCATGCTGGCGCATTACTTCATGCAGCAGGCCTGCACGCAGATTCAGCGCCCACCTTGCCGCCTCACCCCGGCCACCCATGCGGCGCTGCTGGCCAACCCTTGGCCCGGCAACGTGCGGCAACTGCAGAACGTGATTTTCCGCGCGGCGGCGATCTGCGAGAGCAATCTGGTGGATATCGGAGACCTGGACATTGCCGGGACTTCGGTGGCGCGTGGGCAGGACGGCGACGTGGCCAGCCTGGAGCAGGCGGTGGGCGATTTCGAGCGTGAACTGCTGCAACGGTTATATGCCAGTTACCCCTCGACCCGGCAATTGGCGGGGCGTCTGCAGACCTCGCATACCGCGATTGCGCAGCGGTTGCGCAAGTATGGGATTCCCAAAACGAAAATTGAATAATGCGACCATCACCCCTTCGCAGATTACCCCGCGAAGGGGCTTCAAGGTTTCATCATCAAGCTGTACCTGGCACTGCCGTTTTTCATCGCAAACTGAGCCAACAGCCTTCCTTGTATTGATTTAAGTACATCGTATCGAAATCAGTACAGGCTCCTGCATATCCCTCTGCGCAAGGGTTTGATCCCCAAACCCTTTTCTCTTTCTCGCCAACTGTAGCGTTTTCATTCCAAGAGATTTCAAGAATGATCACAGAATCTCTATAACTAATTGATTAATAACGCATTTTCAGGAATGGCCGCATTATTGCTTATGGAATCCCAACCCAAGAGCGCGGATGCACCGCGCCCAACGCCCTGCTTCCCGAGGATTCCCCATGAGCGAGTTGCGTTTCACCGAAGATCACGAATGGCTGCGCGTCGAAGCCGACGGCAGCGTCACCGTGGGCATCACCGCCTACGCCCAGAACGCCCTTGGCGATGTGGTTTTTGTGCAACTGCCTGAGTTGCAGCAGTATGAGAAAGGCAGCGAAGCGTCCACCGTCGAGTCGGTAAAAGCTGCCAGCGGCGTGTACATGCCCCTGACCGGCGAAGTGCTCGAAGTCAACGAAGGCCTCAATGACAGCCCCGAGCTGGTCAACGAAGACCCGCTGGGCGACGGCTGGTTCTTCCGCTTCAAGCCTGCCGACATGGCTGAAGTCGAAGCCCTGCTGGACCAGGACGCCTATGACCGCCTGATCAAAGCCAACGACGACGCCTGAGGAATCCGACCATGACCATCAACCTCGGCACCGCCAACGAATTCATCCCCCGTCACATCGGCCCGCGCGCCGCTGACGAGCAAGCCATGCTCGCCACCCTGGGCTTCGACTCGCTGGACGCCATGAGCGCCGCCGTCATCCCGGACAGCATCAAGGGCACCAGCGTGCTCGGCTCGGAAGACGGCCAGAGCGAGGCCGATGCCCTCGCTGCGCTCAAAGCCATCGCCGGCAAGAACGAGCTGTTCAAGAGCTACATCGGCCAGGGCTACTACAACACCCATACCCCGGCACCGATCCTGCGCAACCTGCTGGAAAACCCAGCCTGGTACACCGCCTACACCCCGTACCAGCCCGAAATCTCCCAGGGCCGCCTGGAAGCGTTGCTGAACTTCCAGACCCTGATCAGCGACCTCACCGGCCTGCCGATCGCCAACGCATCCTTGCTCGACGAAGCGACTGCCGCTGCCGAAGCCATGACCTTCTGCAAACGCCTGTCGAAGAACAAGGCCAGCCACGCGTTCTTCGCCTCCGTGCACTGCCACCCGCAGACCCTCGACGTGCTGCGCACCCGTGCCGAGCCACTGGGCATCGAGATCGTGGTCGGCGACGAACGTGAGCTGGGCGATGTCAGTGCCTTCTTCGGCGCCCTGCTGCAATACCCGGCCAGCAACGGCGAAGTGTTCGACTACCGCGCAGTGGTCGAGCGTTTCCACGCCGCCAACGCCCTGGTCGCGGTTGCCGCCGACCTGCTGGCCCTGACCCTGCTGACCCCGCCGGGCGAATTCGACGCCGACGTGGCCATCGGCAGCGCCCAACGCTTCGGCGTGCCACTGGGCTTCGGTGGCCCGCACGCGGCGTATTTCGCCACGCGTGATGCCTTCAAGCGCGACATGCCGGGCCGCCTGGTCGGTGTGTCGATCGACCGCTTCGGCAAGACCGCCCTGCGCCTGGCCATGCAAACCCGCGAACAGCACATTCGCCGTGAGAAGGCCACCAGCAACATCTGCACCGCCCAGGTGCTGCTGGCCAACATCGCCAGCATGTTCGCCGTGTACCACGGCCCGGCCGGCCTCAAGCGCATTGCCGAACGCACCCACGCCCTGACTGCGATTCTGGCCGCAGGCCTCAAAGCCCTGGGCCTGGAAGTGGTTGGCGAAACCGCCTTCGACACCCTGACCCTGGCCACCGGCAGCGCCACCGCCAGCCTGCACGACAAGGCCCGCGCCCAGCGCATCAACCTGCGCCAGATCGACGCCGCTCACCTTGGCCTGTCGCTCGACGAAACCAGCACCCAGGCCGACGTCGAGGCGCTCTGGCAACTGTTCGGCGCTGACCAGGCCCAGCCTGACTTCGCCGCCCTGGCCGCCAGCACCGGCTCGCGCCTGCCGGCCGCGCTGCTGCGCCAGTCGGCAATCCTCCAACACCCGGTGTTCAACCGCTACCACAGCGAAACCGAGCTGATGCGCTACCTGCGCCGCCTGGCCGACAAGGACCTGGCGCTGGACCGCAGCATGATCCCGCTGGGCTCGTGCACCATGAAGCTCAACGCTGCCAGCGAAATGATCCCGGTGACCTGGGCCGAATTCGGCAACCTGCACCCGTTCGCCCCGGCCGCGCAGAGCCAAGGCTACCTGCAGATGACCAACGAGCTGGAGGCCATGCTCTGCGCCGCCACCGGCTACGACGCCGTGTCGCTGCAGCCCAACGCCGGCTCCCAGGGTGAGTACGCAGGCCTGTTGGCCATCCGTGCCTACCACCGCAGCCGTGGCGAAGGCCACCGCGACATCTGCCTGATCCCGTCTTCGGCCCACGGCACCAACCCGGCGACCGCGCACATGGCCGGCATGCGCGTGGTGGTCACCGCCTGTGACGCCCGTGGCAACGTCGATGTCGAGGACCTGCGGGCCAAGGCCATCGAGCACCGCGAGCGCCTGGCCGCGATCATGATCACCTACCCTTCGACCCATGGCGTGTTCGAGGAAGCGATCGGCGAAATCTGCGCGATCATTCACGACAACGGCGGCCAGGTTTACATCGACGGCGCCAACATGAATGCCATGGTCGGCCTCTGCGCCCCAGGCAAGTTCGGCGGCGACGTGTCGCACCTGAACCTGCACAAGACCTTCTGCATCCCGCACGGCGGCGGCGGCCCGGGCGTCGGCCCGATCGGCGTCAAGTCGCACCTGGCGCCATTCCTGCCAGGCCACGCAGCGCTGGCAAACACCGAGGGCGCGGTGTGTGCCGCGCCGTTCGGCAGCGCAAGCATCCTGCCGATCACCTGGATGTACATTCGCATGATGGGCGGTGCCGGCCTCAAGCGTGCTTCGCAGATGGCGATCCTCAACGCCAACTACATCGCCCGCCGCCTGGAAGAGCACTATCCTGTCCTGTACACCGGTGGCAACGGCCTGGTCGCCCACGAATGCATCCTCGACCTGCGCCCGCTCAAGGACACCAGCGGCATCAGCGTCGATGACGTGGCCAAGCGCCTGATCGACTTCGGTTTCCATGCCCCGACCATGTCGTTCCCGGTGGCCGGCACGCTGATGATCGAACCGACCGAAAGCGAGTCCAAGGAAGAACTGGATCGTTTCTGCGATGCGATGATCCAGATCCGCGAAGAGATTCGCGCGGTGGAAAACGGCAGCCTGGACAAGGACGACAACCCGCTGAAGAACGCCCCGCACACCGCGGCCGAGCTTGTTGGCGAATGGGCCCATGGCTACAGCCGCGAGCAGGCGGTGTACCCGCTGCCGAGCCTGGTGGAAGGCAAGTACTGGCCGCCGGTCGGCCGGGTCGACAACGTGTTCGGCGACCGCAACCTGGTCTGCGCCTGCCCGTCGATCGAGAGCTATCAGGACGCCTGATAGCTCCCAGGCTTGCCGTCTGCCCTTGCAGGAGCGGGTTTACCCGCTCCCACTGGGTTCACCGTCCGCCCCACGAACCTGGCAGGAGGTCACCATGTCACTGAGCGTCTTCGACCTGTTCAAGATCGGCATCGGCCCCTCCAGCTCCCACACGGTCGGCCCGATGCGCGCCGCTGCACGCTTTGCCGAAGGGCTGCGCCGCGATGGCCTGCTGGCCAGTACCGTTTGCGTCAAGGCCGAGCTGTATGGCTCCCTCGGTGCCACCGGCAAAGGCCACGGCAGCGACAAGGCGGTATTGCTCGGTTTGCAAGGCGAATATCCTGATACCGTAGACACCGAATCCATCCCCGCGCGCCTGCAGGCCATTCGCGCCAGCGGCGAGCTCAGCCTGCTCGGTGAGCAGACCATCGCCTTCAACGAGAAGCAGCACCTGGCGATGATCCGCAAGCCCCTGGCCTACCACCCCAACGGCATGATCTTTCGGGCATTCGATGACGCCGGGTTGCAAATCCGCAGCCGCGAGTACTACTCGGTGGGCGGCGGCTTCGTGGTCGACGAGGACGCTGCCGGCCAGGACCGCATCGTCGAGGACAGCACGCTGCTGGCCTACCCGTTCAAGACCGCCAAGGAACTGCTCGGCCATTGCACCGCGCAGCAGCTGTCGATCAGCCAGGTGATGCTGGCCAACGAGGCCGCCTGGCGCCCGGAAGCCGAGACCCGCGTCGGGCTGCTGCGCATCTGGCAAGTCATGCAGGACTGCGTCGAGGCCGGCTGCCGCCATGAGGGCATCTTGCCCGGCGGGCTAAAGGTCAAGCGCCGCGCTCCGGCGTTGTACCGCCAGCTCAGCCGTCACCCGGAAGCCAGCCTGCGCGATGCCCTGTCGGTACTCGACTGGGTCAATCTCTACGCGCTGGCGGTCAATGAGGAAAACGCCTACGGCGGGCGTGTGGTCACCGCACCGACCAACGGCGCGGCGGGCATCGTCCCCGCAGTGCTGCACTACTACATGCGCTTCGTCCCGGGTGCCAGCGAGGATGGCGTTGTGCGGTTCCTGCTTACCGCTGCGGCGATCGGCATCCTGTACAAGGAGAACGCCTCGATTTCCGGGGCCGAGGTCGGCTGCCAGGGCGAGGTCGGCGTGGCCTGTTCGATGGCCGCAGGCGCCCTGTGCGAAGTGATGGGCGGTACCCCGCAACAAGTGGAAAACGCCGCTGAAATCGGCATGGAGCACAACCTGGGCCTGACCTGCGACCCGATCGGCGGCCTGGTTCAGGTGCCCTGCATCGAGCGCAATGCCATGGGCTCGGTGAAAGCCATCAATGCCGTGCGCATGGCCCTGCGCGGCGACGGGCAGCACTACGTGTCGCTCGACAAGGTGATCCGCACCATGCGCCAGACCGGCGCCGACATGAAAAGCAAATACAAGGAGACCGCCCGCGGCGGTCTGGCCGTCAACATCATCGAATGTTGACCCGATAAAAAAACCAAGGAGTCATCGATGTCCGAAACACTGCAAAAGACCCCGCTGCACGCCCTGCACCTGGAACTGGGTGCCCGCATGGTGCCATTCGCCGGCTTCGACATGCCGGTGCAGTACCCGCTGGGCGTGCTCAAGGAGCACCTGCACACCCGCGAGCAGGCCGGCCTGTTCGACGTCTCGCACATGGGCCAGATCATCCTGCATGGCGCAGATGCGGCCAAGGCGCTGGAGTCGCTGGTACCGGTGGACATCATCGACCTGCCTGCAGGGATGCAGCGCTATGCCATGTTCACCAACGAACAAGGCGGCATCCTCGACGACCTGATGGTCGCCAACCTCGGTAACGACACCCTGTTCCTGGTAGTCAATGCCGCTTGCAAGGATCAGGACCTGGCGCACCTGCAGAAACACATCGGCGCACGATGCGACGTGCAACCGCTGTTCGAAGCCCGCGCTCTGCTCGCCCTGCAGGGCCCGGCTGCGGTCAAGGTGCTGGAACGCCTGGCGCCGGAAGTGGCTGGCATGACCTTCATGCAATTGCGTGCGGTGAAACTGCTGGGCGAAGACTGTTACGTCAGCCGCTCGGGCTACACCGGCGAAGATGGCTACGAGATCTCGGTACCGGTCGGCGCTGCCGAAGCCCTGGCGCGTCGCCTGCTGGCCGAACCCGAGGTACAGCCTATCGGCCTGGGTGCCCGCGACTCGTTGCGCCTGGAAGCCGGCCTGTGCCTGTATGGCCACGACATGAACACCGAGACCACCCCGGTTGAAGCCAGCCTGCTGTGGGCAATTTCCAAAGTACGCCGTGCCGATGGCGCACGTGCCGCCGGCTTCCCGGGTGCCGAGGTCATATTTGCCCAGCAGCGCGATGGCGTGGCGCGTAAACGTGTGGGCTTGTTGCCGCAGGAACGTACGCCAGTACGTGAAGGCGCGGATATTGTCGATGCAAACGATAACCCCGTAGGCAAAGTATGCAGCGGCGGCTTTGGGCCGACACTCGGCGCCCCTGTAGCAATGGGTTATATCGATAGTGATCTGGCTGTAATCGACACCCCACTCTTTGCCGTGGTGCGCGGCAAGAAGGTTGCCTTGAAAGTCAGCAAAATGCCTTTCGTTGCACAGCGTTACTACCGTGGCTGAAGGTAGCGCCTGAGGTGTGCGGGCAGGTGCTACATATTCGATTTCGAACCTGCCCAATAACTTTTGAACATGGCGCCAGGCCAGGCGCCACGGCGTTTCCGACAAATTTGTCGGTTATCGGCAAAAGGCGAATTTTCTATACGACCAAGGGCTTGTTTTTTTCTCGGGAGTTGGCGTAGAGTCACTGCACTGTGTTTGCATGGGTCGCAACAGTTCGTGACCTGGGCCAGTAGCCGAGATTTGCTACAACCCGTTCGACGTCTCTTACTTTCCTGCAACCCAGCCCAGTACTCTTTCACTGATATATAACGTGAAAGAAACTGTCATCAAAATTCAAGCTTCATAGGAAATAAGACAATGGCTGAGCGTCAGAACGGTACCGTCAAGTGGTTCAATGACGAGAAAGGTTACGGTTTCATCACCCCAGAAAGCGGTCCGGATCTGTTCGTGCACTTCCGTGCCATCGAAGGTAACGGCTTCAAGAGCCTGAAAGAAGGCCAGAAGGTCACCTTCGAAGCAGTCCAAGGCCAGAAAGGCATGCAAGCTGACAAAGTTCAGCCTCTGTAAGCACAAGCCCGACTCCTAAAAAGCCCCTGCCATGTGCAGGGGCTTTTTTTTGCCCGTAGAATAACGGCTTCGCCATTCGGAGCTGTTCTGCATGTCCAAGCCTCTGCTCTCCCCCCAGGGTGATTTCCCACCGGTCGGCCTGGGCCGACGCCTGGCGGCGATGTTCTACGACTTCCTGCTGTGCACCGCGCTGCTGATCGTCACCGCCGGGGCTTACAAGTTGATCCAGATGGCGATCATCGGCGAAGCCCGCATGCGTGAACTGACCGAAGCCGGAGCACTGGACGGTGACCCACTGCTCTCGACCGTTCTGCTGTTCGCCCTGTTCGGCTTCTTTGCCAAGTTCTGGACCCATGGCGGTCAGACCTTGGGCATGCAGGTGTGGGGCGTGCGCGTGCAGAATGCCGATGGCAGCGCGATCAGCCTGTGGCAGGCACTGCTGCGCTTTGTGGTGTCGATTGCATCCTGGCTGTGCCTGGGGCTGGGGTTCTTCTGGTCGCTGATCGACAAGCGCAAACGCGGTTGGCACGACATCTATTCTGAAACCCAGCTGGTGCGGGTGCCGAAGCAGAAAAAACAGGCGCAAAAAAGCCGACCCTGAGGTCGGCTTTTCAACTGTTGCAGACCGTCAACCAGCCCGACGCAACAACCACACGCCAGCCAGGGCACAGATGCCTGCCGGAATCACTACCGCCAGCAGCGGCGGGAAGCCGAACACCTGGCTCGACGGGCCCAGCAGGTCCTGGCCAATGCGGAAGGCGAAGCCCACCAGCACACCGGTGAACACGCGCTGGCCGAGGGTGACCGAACGCAGCGGGCCGAAGATGAAGGAAATTGCCATCAATACCAGCGCTGCGGTCACCAGCGGTTGCATCACCTTGGTCCAGAACGCCAGCCAGTAACGGGCATTGTTCAGGCCCTGGTCGGACAGGTAGTGGATGTAGTCCCACAACCCGGTAATCGACAACGACTCGGGGGCCATGATCACGGTGTTGAGCAGTTGCGGCGTCAGCGAAACGTCCCAGCGCTCGGTCGGCGCCTTGACCACTTCGGTGTGGTCACCGCGGAAGAACGTGGTGCTGATGTCGCTGAGCGTCCAGTGGTCATCGTTGTACTGGGCGCGACGGGCAAAACTCGACGTCTGGATCTTGCGCTCGTTGTCGAAGGTGTAGCGGGTCACGCCCAACAGCAGGCCATTGGGCTGCACCGAGTTGATGTGCACGAACTCCTCGCCCTGGCGGTGCCACATGCCATGCCTGGAGCTTTGCGCTTCACCACCGCCCTGGGCCAGGGAGCGGTCGGCCTGGGCCTTGTTCTCGGTGACCGGGGCAACGTATTCACCAATCAGCACGCCGACCAGCATCAGCACCAGCATGGGCTTCATCACCGCCCAGACGATGCGGCCGATGGAGACACCGGCAGCGCGCATGATGGTCAGCTCGCTGTTGCTGGCCAGGCTGCCGAGGCCGATCAGGCAGCCGATCAGTGCCGCCATCGGCAGCATTTCGTACAGCCGCCGAGGTGCCGTCAGCAGGACGAAATTACCCGCGTCGAGCAAGGTGTAGGTATCGCTCAGTTCACCCATCTCGTCGATGAAGGCGAACAGCGAGGCCAGGCCGAGGATGATCCCCAGCACGGCCAGAATGGCCAGCAGCACGCTCGTGCCGATGTAGCGGTCGAGTTTAGCCACGGGCCACCTCCGCACGACGAGCAGCCATTTTCAGGCGCAGCGGTTCCCAATACATCAGGGCCAGGCCGATCATCAGGAACAGGCCATGCACCCACCAGATACCCAGGCCAATCGGCAATTTGCCCTTCTCCAGGGCGCCGCGTACGGAAATCAGCATTGTCAGGTAGGCCATGTACAGAAGAATCGCCGGCAGCAGCTTGAGGAAGCGGCCCTGGCGCGGGTTGACCTTGGCCAGCGGGACCGCCATCAAGGTCACGATGAACACCAGGATCGGCAGCGAAAGGCGCCATTGCAGCTCGGCACGCTCACGCAGGTCGCTCTTGCCGAACAGCTCCAAAGTCGGGATCGCTTCGCGGTCGGTCACGTCTTCGGCAACTTCCGGCTTCGGCAGCAAGACACCATAGGTGTCGTACTTGATGGCACGGTAATCGGCCTGGCCCGGGTTACCGTCGTAGCGGTAGCCGTTCTCCAGCACCAGGTAGCGATTGCCATCGGCCTGGATTTCCTGATGGCCTCTCTCGGCGACCAACACCGACGGCGCACGGTCCTTGGTCTTGTCCTGGTTGAAGCGCTTCTCGGAAATGAACACCCCGCCCAGCTTGACGCGGTCGTCCGACAGTTGCTCGGTGTAGGTAACCCGCGAACCGTCGCGCAAGGTCTGGAAGCGGCCCGGCACCAAAGTGTCGAACTCGGTCATGGCATCTTGCTGGGCAACGATCTTCTGCACCTGGGCCACGCCCAGTGGTGACAGGCTCAGGCTCAGCCAGGCAACCAGCAAAGCGACCAGTGCCGCCGGCGCCATGGTCAGTGCCAGCAAACGCTGCTGGCTCATGCCGGTCGCCGACAGCACGGTCATTTCGCTTTCCAGGTACAGCCGGCCGTAGGCCAGGAGAATGCCGAGGAACAAACCCAACGGCAAAATCAGCTGCAGGAAACCTGGCATGCGGAAGCCCATGATCAGGAACAGCACGCTTGGGTCGAGGATGCCCTGGGCCGCCTGGGCCAGGTACTTGATGAAGCGCCCGCTCATGATGATCACCAGCAGCACGGCGCTGACGGCGCTCAAGGTCACCAGGACCTCGCGGGACAGATAACGAAAGACGATCAAACCAGACACTCCTGGGTTGTCAGGGGCGGACTGCCAAACATTGGCCTGTGACAGCCAGGACCAAAGCCGGTTCGCCTAAGGCGAACCTCCATGTAAAGTGCGCGCATTATCCTGTGATTGGCCGCGCCTGTCACTTGGCTGCGCATGAAGGCCAACATCGGGGTTGTCAGCACGCTGGCGGGAGGCTCAAACTGGCAGCTTTTCCACTGGCCCGCGGCAACGCGGCCAGGCCCGTCCAGAGCGCGAAAACGCATAGCGCCAACTGCATAGATCATTCGGGGACCCTGACATGGAACTGGTTGTAAAAAGCGTAGCTGCTGCATCCATAAAAACCGCCACTCTGGTCGTACCGGTGGGTGAAGGGCGCAAGCTCGGGGCCGTTGCCAAGGCCGTCGACCAAGCCAGCGAAGGCGCCATCAGCGCAGTACTCAAGCGTGGCGACCTGGCCGGCAAGCCCGGCCAGACCCTGTTGCTGCAGAGCGTGCCGGGCCTGAAGGCCGAGCGCGTACTGCTGGTCGGCAGCGGCAAGGACGATGCCCTCGGTGACCGCGCATGGCGCAAGCTGGTCGCCAGCGTGGCCGGCGTGCTCAAGGGCCTCAACGGAGGCGATGCCGTGCTGGCCCTGGACGACATCGCGGTCAACAACCGTGACGCCTACTACGGCAAGTACCGCCTGCTGGCCGAGACCCTGCTCGACGGCGAATACGTGTTCGATCGTTTCAAGAGCCAGAAGGCCGAACCGCGCGCCCTGAAGAAGGTCACCCTGCTGGCCGACAAGGCCGGCCTGGCCGAGGTCGAGCGCGCCGTCAAGCACGCCAGCGCCATTGCCACCGGCATGGCATTCACCCGCGACCTGGGCAACCTGCCACCTAACCTGTGCCACCCGAGCTACCTGGCCGAGCAGGCCAAGGAACTGGGCAAGGCGCACAAGGGCCTGAAGGTCGAAGTGCTGGACGAGAAGAAGATCAAGGACCTGGGCATGGGCGCGTTCTATGCCGTGGGCCAGGGCAGCGACCAGCCACCACGCCTGATCGTGCTCAACTACCAGGGCGGCAAGAAGGCCGACAAGCCGTTCGTGCTGGTCGGCAAGGGCATCACCTTCGATACCGGCGGCATCAGCCTCAAGCCGGGCGCCGGCATGGATGAAATGAAGTTCGACATGTGCGGCGCCGCCAGCGTGTTCGGCACCCTGCGTGCGGTCCTCGAGCTGCAGCTGCCGATCAACCTGGTGTGCCTGCTGGCCTGCGCCGAGAACATGCCGAGCGGCGGTGCCACCCGTCCGGGCGACATCGTCACCACCATGAGTGGCCAGACCGTCGAAATCCTCAACACCGACGCCGAAGGCCGCCTGGTGCTGTGCGACACCCTCACCTACGCCGAGCGCTTCAAGCCACAGGCGGTGATCGACATCGCCACCCTGACCGGCGCCTGCATTGTCGCCCTGGGCAGCCACACTTCCGGCCTCATGGGCAACAACGACGACCTGGTCGGCCAGCTGCTCGACGCCGGCAAGCGTGCCGATGACCGTGCCTGGCAGCTGCCGCTGTTCGACGAGTACCAGGAACAACTGGACAGCCCGTTCGCTGACATGGGCAACATCGGTGGTCCCAAGGCGGGCACCATCACCGCTGGCTGCTTCCTGTCGCGCTTCGCCAAGGCCTACCACTGGGCGCACCTGGACATCGCCGGCACGGCCTGGATCAGTGGCGGCAAGGACAAGGGCGCTACCGGTCGCCCGGTCCCGCTGCTGACCCAGTACCTGCTGGACCGCGCTGGCGCCTGATGCCGTGAAGCCGGTGGTGCCCGTGGCATCGCCGGCTGGCAGAACACACCATGAGCAAAGTCGATTTCTATATCCTGCCCACCGACTCGCTGTCGGCGCGGCTGGACTTCGCCTGCAAGCTGTGCGAAAAGGCCTGGCGCCTTGGCCACCGGGTCTACCTGCACTGCCAGGACGCCGAACAGCGTACCGAACTGGATCAACGCCTGTGGCGTTTCAAGGGCGAAGCCTTCGTGCCCCACGACCTGGCCGAAGGACACGCGGATGCCACGGTAGCCTTGGGCCTTGCCGACGATGCTGGCGAGCACCGTGACCTGCTGATCAACCTGGGTGCCGCTGTGCCAGGGTTCGTCGGCCAGTTCGAGCGGGTTGCCGAGATCGTGGTCGAGGAGCCCGGCATTCGCCAATCGGCCCGCGAGCGGTTCCGTTTCTACCGTGAACAGGGCTATGCTCTGCAAGACCACCGCTTACAGCGACTTTAACGACGATGGACAAGCCTTCCGCCCTACCCGATTCCGCTCATCTGCTGGACGACCTGGAGTCGATTCGCCAACTGCTCGGCGATGCCGATCTGCAACCTCCACTGCTGACCGAAACCGTCGAGCAGATTCCGTTGTTGCTCGATGTGCCCGCAGGTAATACGGCGCCAGCACCTGCCGCCGTGCCGGTAGCCGCTGAGCCCGAGGATGACCCGCAAACCCGCCGCCAGGACACGCTGCTGCACCTGGAGAGCGAATTGCGTGCCGCTGCGCAGATGATCATGCAGGACGTGATCAACGACTTCACCCCGCATATCGAGAACGAGATCAAGCGCCGCCTGGATGCGCGGATCGAACGCTTGATCAAGCGCTCGGAATAACATCACTGGGTGCGCTTTGCGCCCCTTTCGCTACACAAGGCCGCCGCCACGGTTGAGCGCAGCCTCCCGTGAGAGCGGCCTTGTGTCGCGAAAGGGCTGCAAAGCAGCTCCCGGCCTGTCGCCTAAACCCTGTGCCTTCGTTATACTTTTCGGCTTTCCCGAATAAATGCACAGGGTCCCGCCGCGCATGGATAAGACCTACCAGCCGCACGCCATCGAAACTTCCTGGTACAACACCTGGGAGTCCGAAAACTATTTCGCTCCACAAGGTGCAGGCGAGTCCTACACCATCATGATCCCGCCACCGAACGTGACGGGCAGCCTGCACATGGGCCACGGCTTCAACAACGCGATCATGGACGCGCTGATCCGTTTCCGCCGCATGCAAGGCCGCGACACCCTGTGGCAGCCAGGTACCGACCACGCCGGTATCGCCACGCAGATGCTGGTCGAGCGCCAGCTCGAGGCCAAGGGCCAGAACCGTCACGACCTGGGCCGCGAGAAGTTCCTGGAGAAGGTCTGGGAATGGAAGGATCAGTCCGGTGGCAATATCAGCCGCCAGATCCGTCGCCTGGGTTCGTCGGTAGACTGGAGCCGCGAGCGCTTCACCATGGACGACGGCCTGTCCGAGGCAGTCAAGGAAGCCTTCGTGCGCCTGCATGAGGACGGCCTGATCTACCGCGGCAAGCGCCTGGTCAACTGGGACACCAAGCTGCACACGGCCATCTCCGACCTCGAAGTGGAAAACCACGACGAGAAGGGCCACCTGTGGAACTTGCGCTACCCGCTTGCCGACGGCGCCAGGACTGCTGAAGGCAAGGATTACCTGGTCGTCGCCACCACCCGCCCGGAAACCCTGCTGGGTGACGCCGCCGTTGCCGTCAACCCGACCGACGAGCGCTACCAGGCCCTGATCGGCAAATTCGTCGAACTGCCGCTGGTTGGCCGTCGCATCCCGATCATCGCCGACGACTACTGCGACCCGGAGTTCGGCACCGGCTGCGTGAAGATCACCCCTGCCCACGACTTCAATGACTACGAAGTCGGCAAGCGCCACAACCTGCCGCTACTGAACATTTTCGACAAGAACGCCCTGGTGCTGCCCGCCGCCCAGGCCTTCAACCTCGACGGCAGCGTCAACGAGCAGGTCGATACCAGCCTGCCGGCCCAGTACGCCGGCCTCGACCGCTTCGTCGCACGCAAGCAGATCGTGGCCGACCTGGACGCCCAGGGCCTGCTGGTGAGCATCGACGATCACGCCCTGAAAGTGCCGAAAGGCGACCGTTCGGGTACCGTCATCGAGCCGTGGCTGACCGACCAGTGGTACGTTTCCACCAAGCCGTTGGCAGAGCCGGCCATCGAAGCCGTGGAAGATGGCCGCATCCAGTTCGTGCCCAAGCAGTACGAGAACATGTACTTCTCCTGGATGCGTGACATCCAGGACTGGTGCATCAGCCGCCAGCTGTGGTGGGGCCACCGCATTCCGGCCTGGTACGACGAGGCCGGCCAGGTCTATGTCGGCCGCAATGAAGAAGAAGTCCGCGCCAAGCACAACCTCGGCAGCGAAGTGAAACTGCGCCAGGACGACGACGTGCTCGACACCTGGTTCAGCTCGGGCCTGTGGACCTTCTCGACCCTGGGCTGGCCGGAGCAGACCGAGTTCCTGAAGAAGTTCCACAGCACTGACGTGCTGGTGACCGGCTTCGACATCATCTTCTTCTGGGTTGCGCGCATGATCATGCTGACCATGCACCTGATCAAGAACGAGGACGGCACTCCGCAGGTACCGTTCAAGACCGTGTACGTGCACGGCCTGGTGCGCGATGGCCAGGGCCAGAAGATGTCCAAGTCCAAGGGCAACGTGCTCGACCCGCTGGACATCGTCGACGGTATCACCCTCGATGCCCTGCTGGAGAAACGCACCAGCGGCATGATGCAGCCCAAGCTGGCCGAAAAGATCGCCAAGCAGACCAAGGCCGAGTTCCCGGAGGGCATCGCCAGCTATGGCACCGACGCCCTGCGCTTCACCTTCTGCTCGCTGGCCTCCACCGGTCGCGACATCAAGTTCGACATGGGCCGCGTCGAAGGCTACCGCAACTTCTGCAACAAGATCTGGAACGCCGCCCGCTACGTGCTGGACAAGGGCGAGGACTGCGGCCAGAACGGCGAAGCCTACGAGCTGTCGCTGGCTGATCGCTGGATCATCTCGCAGTTGCAGCGCACCGAAGCCGAAGTGACCCGCCAGCTCGAGCAGTTCCGCTTCGACCTGGCCAGCCAGGCGCTGTACGAGTTCATCTGGAACCAGTATTGCGACTGGTACCTGGAGCTGTCCAAGCCGGTACTGTGGGATGAAAACGCGCCGGTCGAACGCGCCCGTGGCACCCGTCGCACCCTGGTACGCGTGCTGGAAGTGGCACTGCGCCTGGCGCACCCGTTCATGCCGTTCATCACCGAAGAAATCTGGCAGCGCATCGCGCCGCTGGCCGGCATCGAAGGCAAGACCATCATGCTGCAACCATGGCCGGTGGCCAATGAAAGCCGCATCGATGCTGCCGCCGAAGGTGATATCGAATGGCTCAAGGAGCTGATGGTCGGCTTGCGCAACATCCGCGCCGAGATGAACATCGGCCCGGGCAAGCCACTGCCGCTGTTCCTGAAGAACGCCAACGCCGATGACCAGCGTCGCCTGCAGGAAAACGAAGCCCTGCTGAAGAAGCTGGCGAAGGTCGAATCGTTCACCGTGCTCGGCGAAGCTGACGAAGCACCGCTGTCGGCCACCGCACTGGTGGGTGACTTGCAGGTGCTGGTGCCGATGGCCGGCCTGATCGACAAGGACGCCGAGCTCTCTCGCCTGAACAAGGAAATCCAGCGTCTGCAGGGTGAAGTCCAGCGTGTGGGCGGCAAGCTGTCCAACGCCGCCTTCGTCGACAAGGCACCGCCTGCGGTGATCGAGAAAGAGCGCGCCAAGCTGGCCGAGTCCGAGCAGGCTTTGGCCAACTTCACCGAGCAGCACGCGCGGATTGCAGCGCTGTAAATCTGAGAGACCGCTGGGGCCGCTTCGCGGCCCTTTCGCGACACAAGGCCGCTCCCACAGGACGGCGCCAAAACTGGAGGCGCCGCTAACCTGTGGGAGCGGCCTTGTGTCGCGAAAGGGCTGCGCAGCAGCCCCGGGGCTCGTATAGGGCACTGCCATGACTCCGAACAAACCCACCCTGCACCCGCGCAACCGCCACCAGGGCCGCTACGACTTCCCTAGCCTGATCAAGGCACACCCTGATCTGGCCCGCTTCACCATCACCAACCCCCATGGCAAACCGAGCATCGACTTCGCCAACCCCGAAGCCGTGCGGGTATTCAACCGAGCCCTGCTCAAAGCCCAATACGGCATCCAGCACTGGGACATCCCGGCCGACTACCTGTGCCCGCCAATCCCCGGCCGCGCCGACTACATCCACGTGGCCGCCGACCTGCTGGCCGAGGACAACGCCGGCGAGGTCCCCGGAGGCGCCCAGGTTCGCGTGCTGGATATCGGCGTGGGTGCCAACTGCATCTACCCGCTGCTCGGCCACAGCGATTACCGTTGGCGCTTCATTGGCTCGGACATCGACCCGGTAGCGCTGGCCTCGGCCAAGGCCATCGTCCAGGCCAACGGCTTGAGCAGAGGCATCAGCCTGCGCCAGCAAGCCAACCGCAAGCACATCCTCAGCGGCCTGCTGCAAGCGGATGAACGCTTCGATCTGACCCTGTGCAACCCGCCCTTCCACGCCTCGCGTGAAGAAGCCACCCGTGGCAGCCAGCGCAAGTGGAAGAACCTTGGCAAGCAGGACCCCAGGCGCAAGTTGCCGGTGCTCAACTTCGGCGGGCAGAACAACGAACTGTGGTGTGAGGGCGGCGAGATCCGCTTCGTCACCCAGCTGGTCGACGAAAGCGCGCAGTACGCACGACAAGTCCTGTGGTTCACCAGCCTGGTGTCCAAGGCCAGCAACCTGCCTGGCATCGAGGCCGCGCTGAAGAAGGCCGGCGCCAAGGCCGTGCGCATCGCCGAGATGGGCCAGGGCCAGAAGCAAAGCCGCATGGTCGCCTGGAGCTTCCACGACGACAGCGCACGCCACGCCTGGCATGCCAGGCGCAAATCGCAGGCATGAAAAAACCGCGCCCGGGCAAGCCGGGCGCGGTTTCGTCAATGCGTCAGCAGATCACTTGTTGACGGTGTCGGTCAGGGCTTTGGCCGGAACGAACTTGACGACTTTCTTGGCAGCGATTTCGATGGCGGCGCCAGTCGAAGGGTTGCGACCGGTACGGGCAGGACGCTCGGAGACTTTCAGCTTGCCGATGCCTGGCAGGGTGATTTCGGCGCCGTTTTCCAGTTGGTCGGCAACGATCTGGCCCAGCTGTTCCAGCGCGTTACGAGCGGTGGTTTTTGGCGCGTCGATGGCTTCGGCGATATCGGCAATCAGTTGGTCTTTGGTCAATGCCATGGTGGTGTTCCTTCCCTATCATTCAGTAGTTATGCGGCGTGCTACGACGTTATCGGGCCAGCCCCTGTGTTCTGGAGGGCCGCGCCAATCGCGAATGTAGATACGTAAATCGGCGTTTGGTTCGACACGGCATGAGCACGCTGCCAGCAATGCGCCACATGAGGGGCGCAAGACGGCGCAAAGCTACCACAGGAATGGATAAATATCCGCTACCCGCTTCGATTTAGTGCAGGTTTTTCGGGGGTTTCAGCCGAAAACCCCTAAATTTGGACAAAAAACGAACAACCGGCATTTCCGCCAACATCCGGCCACTGCAGCGCCTGTTCTCTGGGGTAAACTGGACGACTTTTGCAGCGCGGCCTGTGGCCGCCCCAGACTCACCGAGAATTCCATGCCAATCCGTCATTGCATCGTTCACCTGATCGACAAGAAGCCCGATGGCAGCCCCGCCGTGCTCCATGCACGGGATACCGAGCTGGGCGCATCGGACGCCATCGAAAACCTCCTGGCCGACCTCAACGAAAGCTACAACGCCAAGCAAGGCAAGGCCTGGGGCTTCTTCCACGGCGAGTCCGGTGCCTACCCGCTGAGCGGCTGGTTGAAACAGTACCTGGAAGACGAAAAGGACTTCACCGCGTTCAGCCGGACGGCGGTCGAGCATCTGCAGAAACTGATGGAAGAGTCCAATCTCTCCACGGGCGGCCACATCCTGTTCGCCCACTACCAGCAAGGCATGACCGACTACCTGGCCATCGCCCTGCTGCACCACAGCGAGGGCGTGGCGGTCAACGCCGAGCTGGACGTGACGCCGTCGCGCCACCTCGACCTTGGCCAGCTGCACCTGGCAGCGCGCATCAACCTGTCCGAGTGGAAGAACAACCAGAACTCCAGGCAATACATCTCGTTCATCAAGGGCAAGAACGGCAAGAAGGTGTCGGATTACTTCCGCGACTTCATCGGCTGCCAGGAAGGCGTCGACGGCCCGGGCGAAACGCGCACCCTGCTCAAGGCCTTCAGCGACTTCGTGGAAAGCGAGGACCTGCCGGAAGAAGCCGCCCGCGAGAAGACCCAGACCCTGGTCGAATACGCCACCACCCAGACCAAGCTGGGCGAACCGGTGACCCTGGAAGAGCTGTCGAGCCTTATCGATGAAGACCGCCCGAAGGCGTTCTACGACCACATCCGCAACAAGGACTACGGGCTGTCGCCGGAAATCCCCGCTGACAAGCGCACCCTCAACCAGTTCCGCCGCTTCACCGGGCGTGCCGAAGGCCTGTCGATCAGCTTCGAAGCGCACCTGCTGGGTGACAAGGTGGAGTATGACGAGGCCGCCGGCACCCTGATCATCAAAGGCCTGCCGACCACGCTGGTGGACCAGCTAAAGCGCCGCAAGGACTGATCAGTCGGCCACATAGGAGGCCACCAGCGCCTCCTTGGCCGACTTGCGCAACTTCTTCACCAGGCGTTCCTGGCGCAGCGCCTCGCCTTTGTCCGGCCACTGCTCGACATAGACCAGCGCCTGCGCCGGGCTGGTCTTGAAATAGCGGGCACCCTGGCCTTTCTGGTGGGCAGCGAAACGCCGTTGCGGGTTATCACTGATACCGCAGTACAGCGAGCCATTGGCCGCCCGCACCAGGTACACGTACCACGGTTTGCACTGCGGGGTTTCGGCGACTTCGTTGACGATGCTCATGGCCGACAGCTTAACCGCTCACCTCGCTTGCTGGAACGCTCGCAGCCCCTTGAACGCCTGCTGGCGCACCTTGTTCTGCAGCATCGGCGACCAGCCCAGCAACACCCCTGGTGCTCCGAGCGCCTGACGCGACCAGCGCCACAGGTCGAAGCTGTCGTCGTGCTGGCAGATCAGCCCATCGCGAATGACAAAGCGCGCCTGGATATCATTGACCACGGTACGGCCAGTCTGGCTGAACAAGTAAGTGGCCACCCAGTGCGCACAGCCGCTGCGCTCATCGGCACGGACCTGGTCGAAGGTCAGCGAGAAATCCTTGGCACGGGTGGTCAGCATGCGCCACATGTCACCCGCGTCACGGCCGCGCAGCGTGCCGAACACCGGGTCGCTGAAGACGATGTCGTCGCTGTAGCAGGCCACCATCGCCTCGGCGTCCAGGCGCTGGAAGGCCTGATAGAAGCGAGTGATCAGGTCGCGGTTGGCGTCAGTCATGGGAACAGGTCCGTCCTGGGAATGGGAAGCTGCACGATAATCTGCACCGCTTTCTTTCGCCAGTGCTCGCCGCTTCGCGGGTTCACCCGCGAAGCGGCGAGCACCGCCTTCAGCGTTTTTCGCTGGTCACCTGCACATGCAACGCCCGCCCGGCGCCAAGCCCGAATACGATGGCGCCGATGCCAAGCACCGCAAAAATCCACCCCACCGCCGCCCAGCCTCCGGTCAGGTCATGCACCAGGCCGACCGCAAACGGGCCCATGGATGCCAGCGTATAACCCACGCCCTGAGCCATGCTCGACAGGTTCGCCGCCACATGGGCATCCTTCGAGCGCAGCACGATCAACGTCAGGGCCAGGGCGAAGGTGCCGCCCTGCCCCAGCCCCAGCAGCACCGCCCAACCCCACAGCCCGTCGAGGGGGGCATACAGGCAACCGAACAGCCCCGCCAAGGTGACCAGCATGACCATCACGATGGCCAGCCGCTGGTCCTTGCCGCGGGTCGCCAACCACGGGGCGCTCAGCGAGCTGATCAGCTGCACGATGACCGAGCCGGACAGTACCAGGCCTGCTTCGGTCGGGCTCAGGCCACGACCAATGAGGATCGACGGCAACCAGCCGAAGACGATGTACGCCAGCGACGACTGCAGCCCCATGTACAGTGTTACCTGCCACGCCAGCGGGTCACGCCACAGCCCGCGTACGCGGTAGGCGACCTTGTGCAGGCCGTGGCCCTGGCGGGCTTGCGGTGTCCAGACGAGCATGGCCAGCAGCGCCGGTAGCATCCAGAAGCCCAGGCCAAGGGCCCAGCTGCCATCGAAGTGCTGCGTCAGCGGCACGGTAGCCCCTGCCGCCATGGCCGCACCCAGGCACAGGGCCATGGTATAGACCCCGGTCAAGGTGCCCGCGTGCTGCGGGAAATCGCGCTTGACGATACCGGGCAACAGCACACCGATGATACCGATGCTGGCCCCGGCCAGAATGCTGCCGACGAATACACCGACCGCCCCCAGGGCGCTGCGCACCACGATCCCCAGCGCCAGGGTCAGCAGGATGCCGAGGATCACCCGCTCGCTGCCGAAGCGGCGCGCCAGCACGGGTGCCAGGGGTGCAAACAGCCCGAGGCAGAGCACCGGCAAGGTGGTCAGCAGGCCGGCCTCGGAGGCATTCAGGCCCAGCCCTGCAGAGACCTGCCCGAGCACCGGCGCCATGCTCGACAATGCCGGGCGCAGGTTCAATGCCACCAGCACCAGGCCCAGCAGCAACAGCCACGGGCGCTTGATCATCGGCGGTTGTTGTTGCACCAGGGCATCGTCGGCCTCGGCGTCGATCAGTAGTTCTTCCGGTTCACGCACGCGGGCAGGCGCGTCTCGGGTCAATGGTTCAGCCATGGCCTTCTCGTCTTCAAGATTCAATAAGCGTCCGGCTCAGGGCCTTGGCCCGCTCCGGATCGCGTTGTTCGATGGCGTCGAGGATCTGCCCGTGCAGGTCGAAGGTCGCCTGGCTGCGTGGCACGGTCGCCATGTTGTGTTGCAGCGCTGCGGCCACCACACCGGAAAAGTAGCGATACAGTTCGCTCAGTGCCGGGTTGTGCGCGGCGTCGATCAGACGTTGGTGAAACACCAGGTCGCAGCTGACATAGGCATCGACATCCCCGTGAAAATGCCCGGCACTGCCTGCCAGTGCAGCGCGCAGGCCTTGCAGGTCCTCGTCGGTACGGCGCAACGCCGCCAGGCCGATAGCCTCGGACTCGAGGATGTGCCGGGTTTCGCGGGCCTGCTCCAGCGTGCAGCGCGACATGGCCTGCACGGCCTGTAGCGGGTCCTGGCAGGTGCGCAGGTAGCTGCCGTCCCCTTGGCGGATTTCCACCAGGCCACTGAATGCCAGCACGCGCATGGCTTCACGCACGGTATTGCGGCTGATACCCAGCTCCAGTGCCAGTTCCGGTTCGGTCGGCAGACGCTGCCCGACGTGCCAGTCGCCTTGCAGGATGCGCTCACGCATGCGTTCGACTGCCAGTTCGACCAGGGAGCGCTTGGTCAATTCGCTGCTCATTTCAACTCAACCAATCATCCGATGAATTTGCAGAGCTTAATGGAACGCCTTCCAGACATCAAATCAACTGGCATTTCTACCAGTTGTCAGCAGAGCGCCTTGTTGCAACGCTTGCCACGACTCTCTCAAGGCCCCATCAATGTCCCTGCAAAAAGTACTGCGGCTGATTCCCCTGATTGCAGCCGGCCTGCTAGTCGCACTGCTCTTCAAGGGGTGCGACGCCAGACAACCGCCACTCCAACCCAAGACGCTGATCATCGGCATGGACGGTGTTCAACTGCAGCACTATGAACAACTGGGCAGCGACACCCACCTGCAGAAGCGCCTGTTCTACGGCAAAGCCCATGCAGGAGGCATAAACGGCCGCGCCAGTGAACAGGCTACGATCAGCGGGCCTGGCTGGATGACCTTGCTCACCGGCGTATGGGCCAACAAGCATGGGGTGGTTTCCAATAACGAATCCTTGCGGGTCGACCCTGAGTTCCCCAGCCTGTTCAGACGTCTGCGCGATGCCCTGCCTAACGCCTACCTCGCCAGCATCGTCAACTGGTCGCCGATCAATACGGCCTACCTGCTGGAGGACGCACAAGGCGCCAATGTGCGCGAAAGCGGCCTGAGCGATGAGCAGGTCACTGTCCGCACTCTGGACCTTCTCGATAACACACCGGCCGACTTCACCTTCATCCAGCTCGACGAGCCCGATGAAGCCGGCCACGCCAGTGGCTTCGGCCCGGCCTACCAGTTCGCCCTGCGCGAAGCCGACGACAAGCTGGGGCGCCTGTTGGACAAGGTCGAGCAACGTGCCTACAAGAACCCGCAGGAGGACTGGCTGGTGATCGTCTGCACTGACCACGGGCGCGATTATTGGGGTTCAGGCCATGGCGGGATAACCGAGCAGGAAAAGACGGTCTTCATTGCCAGCAACAAGCCTTTGAACGAAGAGCTGCACCAGCCGAGCATTCCATACGACAACCCAGGCCCGAACAACCTGTATGGCTACGCGGCGCAGACCTCCGTGGCCCCGAGCGTGCTCAGGCACATGGGCCTCGACCTGCTGCCGCAGTGGAAGCTCGATGGCCCGCCACTGCTGGGCGCTACCGGCGTACGCAAGGCACGAGCCATCGAGGACGAGGACAAGTTGCTGTGGAACAGCCCCTCACAAGGCACCGTGACCATCCATAAAAATGGCCAGGTGGTGGCAACTGTACAGGCCGACCGGCAGCAGTGGACTGACCCGGAGGGCATGCGCCAAGCCAACGACTATGTGCTTGTACTGGATGACACACCGGTAGCGGTGCGCACCCGTCCACGCAACCCGCCATCGGCCATCGAGGAAATCAGCTACTGAGGTGCCAGGCACGCGCTGCAGGCGCGGGTTCTCACGCCCCTGCAGCTCGCTGCCATCAGACCAGCGCGTCGACCAACGCCTGGTTCATCTCTGGCGTGCCGATGGTGATACGCAGGAACTGGGCAATCCGCTCCTGCTTGAAGTGACGCACGATCACCCCTTGTTCACGCAGGCGCGCCGCCAACTGCGCGGCATCCTGCTGCGGGTGGCGGGCAAAGATGAAGTTGGCCGCCGATGGCAGCACCTCGAAGCCCTTTGCAACCAACTGCTCGACCAATGCTTCACGGCTGGCGATCACCTTGCGGCAGGTTTCCTCGAAGTAGGCCTGATCTTCGAACGCCGCCGCTGCCCCCACGATGGCCATGCGGTCGAGCGGATAGGAGTTGAAGCTGTTCTTGATCCGCTCCAGCGCCTCGATCAGGTCCGGATGGCCGACGGCCAGGCCCACTCGGAGTCCAGCCAGCGAACGCGACTTGGACAAGGTCTGGGTAACCAGCAGGTTGTCGTAGCGATCGACCAGGCTGATGGCAGTCTCGCCGCCAAAGTCGATGTAAGCCTCATCCACCACCACCACCGAGTCACGGTTGGCTTGCAGCAGCTGTTCGATCGCTTGCAGCGGCAGCAGGCAGCCGGTGGGTGCGTTAGGGTTGGGGAAGATGATCCCGGCATTGGGCTTGGCGTAATCGGTGATGCGGATCTGGAACTGCTCATCCAGCGCCACCTGCTCGAAGGCAATGCCGTACAGGCCGCAATAGACCGGATAGAAGCTGTAGCTGACATCCGGGAACAGCAGTGGGCCGCGATCGTGCTGGAACAGACCGTGGAAGATGTGGGCCAGCACCTCGTCCGAGCCGTTGCCGACGAAGACCTGGGCCGGGGTGACGCCGTAATACTCGGCCACGGCCTGCTTGAGCCGGTCGCTGTTCGGGTCCGGATACAGACGCAGGTTATCGTTCAGCTCGCCGCGCATGGCCTCCAGCGCCCTGGGCGACGGGCCATAAGGGTTCTCGTTGGTGTTCAGCTTGACCAGACGGGCCAGCTTTGGCTGTTCGCCCGGCACGTAAGGCACCAGCGCCTTGACGAAGGGACTCCAGAATCGACTCATGTTCAGTTCCCCTTGTCTTGGGTCAGGATACGGTATTCAGCGCTGCGGGCGTGGGCGGTCAGCGACTCGCCACGGGCCAGGACCGAGGCGGTGTGGCCAAGCTCGGATGCGCCCTGTTCGGAACAGAAGATGATCGACGAACGCTTCTGGAAGTCATACACCCCGAGCGGCGACGAGAACCGTGCGGTGCCGGAAGTCGGCAACACGTGGTTGGGGCCGGCGCAATAATCGCCCAGTGCTTCGCTGGTGTGGCGACCCATGAAGATCGCGCCCGCGTGGCGAATCTGAGGCAGCCAGGCCTGCGGGTCGGCAACCGACAGCTCCAGGTGCTCGGGCGCGATGCGGTTGGCCACTTCGATGGCCTGCTGCATGTCGCGCACCTGGATCAGCGCCCCACGGCCGTTGACCGACTTCTCGATGATCTCGGCGCGTTCCATGGTCGGCAGCAGCTTGTCGATGCTGGCGGCCACGCGGTCGAGGAAAGCGGCATCCGGGCTGACCAGGATGGCCTGGGCGTCTTCGTCGTGCTCAGCCTGAGAGAACAGGTCCATGGCGATCCAGTCCGGGTCGGTCTGGCCGTCGCACACCACGAGGATTTCCGACGGGCCGGCGATCATGTCGATACCGACCTGGCCGAACACGTGGCGCTTGGCAGTAGCCACATAGATGTTGCCAGGGCCGACGATCTTGTCTACCTGCGGCACGCTTTCGGTGCCATAGGCCAGCGCGGCAACGGCCTGCGCTCCACCGACGGTGAACACGCGGTCGACGCCGGCGATGCAGGCAGCGGCCAGCACCAGCTCATTGACCTCACCACGCGGGGTCGGTACCACCATCACCACTTCGGTGACGCCGGCGACCTTGGCGGGAATCGCGTTCATCAGCACCGACGAGGGGTACGACGCCTTGCCACCGGGCACGTACAGGCCGGCACGGTCCAGCGGGGTGACCTTCTGGCCGAGCACGGTGCCGTCGGCTTCGGTGTACTGCCAGGAGTCCTGCTTCTGCCGTTCGTGGTACATGCGTACGCGATTGGCGGCCTTCTCCAGGGCTTCACGCTGGCTGTCGGTGATGCGGGTCAGGGCCAGTTCCAGGCGCTCGCGGCCAAGGATCAGGTCATCGATGCTTTTGGCGTCAACACCGTCGAAGCGCTGGGTGAATTCAACCAGCGCGGCGTCACCGCGCTCACGCACCGCCTTGATGATGTCGAGCACGCGCTGGTTGACCGCGTCATCGGACACACTTTCCCAGCTCAGCAGATGATCCAGATGTCGGGCGAAATCCGGATCAGCGGCGTTGAGACGGGCAATTGCAGTGGACACGGTCATGGCGAGGGCCTCGATTATTAGCGAATGCTCAGGCGCCCTAGGCTACCAGTCCATCCGCGCGGGCACCCGAGAAAAATGGCTATGACGCGGATAGACGGGCGCGACAGCCGAAGCCGCGCGCAGTAGGTAGAGAATTAGCCGCGGTGTCGCGATTCGACCGCTCCGCGCAGCGTGTCGATCAGGCTCTGGATGCGGGCGTGCTGCATCTTCATGGAAGCTTTGTTGACCACCAGGCGCGAGCTGATCGTGGCGATCAGTTCCTGAGGCTCCAGGCCGTTGGCGCGCAAGGTGTTGCCAGTGTCGACCACGTCGATGATCTTGTCGGCAAGATTGATCAGCGGTGCCAGCTCCATCGAGCCGTACAGCTTGATGATGTCGACCTGGCGGCCCTGCTCGGCGTAATAACGCTTGGCGACATTGACGAACTTGGTGGCGACGCGCAGGCGGCCCTTCGGCTCGGGTGCACCGACCGCACCGGCGGTCATCAGCTTGCACTTGGCGATCTGCAGGTCCAGCGGCTCATACAGGCCCTGGCCGCCGTACTCCATCAGCACGTCCTTGCCAGCCACACCGAGGTCGGCGGCACCGTGCTCGACATAGGTCGGCACGTCGGTGGCACGCACGATCAGCAGGCGCACGTCGTCCTGCGTGGTAGGGATGATCAGCTTGCGGCTCTTGTCCGGGTTCTCGGTCGGCACGATACCGGCCTCGGCCAGCAACGGCAGGGTATCGTCGAGAATACGGCCTTTGGAAAGCGCGATGGTCAACATTGGAACGTCGGTCCTTAAGCGGCTACTGCCGGCCGGGCTGCGACAGCCCGACCGCATTCAATTCGGTGTGGGAGCGGGCTTGCCCCGCGAACACCGGCAAAGCCGGTGCCATGCAACGCGGTGGCTTCTTCGCGGGACAAGCCCGCTCCCACATGCAGACTATCAGCCCGGTACGCGGCGGATTTTTGCGCCGAGCATCTGCAGTTTTTCTTCGATGCACTCGTAACCACGGTCGATGTGGTAGATGCGGTCGATCAGGGTATCGCCTTCGGCGACCAGCGCCGACAGTACCAGGCTGGCGGATGCACGCAGGTCGGTGGCCATGACCGGAGCACCCTTGAGTGCCGGCACGCCGGTGACGATCGCGGTATTGCCTTCAACCTGGATCTGCGCACCCATGCGGTGCATTTCGTACACGTGCATGAAGCGGTTTTCGAAGATCGTCTCGATGACCGCGCCGGTGCCTTCGGCGATGGCGTTCAGCGAGATGAACTGCGCCTGCATGTCGGTCGGGAAAGCCGGGTACGGCGCGGTACGCAGGTTGACGGCCTTCGGCCGCTTGCCGTGCATGTCCAGCTCGATCCAGTCTTCACCGGTGGTGATGTCGGCGCCCGCTTCCTTCAGCTTCTCCAGCACGGCTTCGAGGATGGTCGGGTCGGTGTCCTTGACCTTGACGCGACCGCCGGTCACGGCAGCGGCGACCAGGTAGGTGCCAGTCTCGATACGGTCAGGCATGACGCGGTAGTGTGCCGACGCCAGGCGCTCGACGCCATCGATGGTGATGGTGTCGGTACCGGCACCCTGGACCTTGCCGCCCATGGCGTTGATGAAGTTGGCCAGGTCGACCACTTCAGGCTCACGCGCGGCGTTTTGCAGCACGCTGCGGCCTTTGGCCAGGGCTGCAGCCATCATGATGTTCTCGGTACCGGTCACGCTGACGGTGTCGAAGAAAAAGTGCGCGCCGCGCAGGCCGCCTTCAGGCGCCTTGGCCTTGATGTAGCCGCCTTCGACTTCGATCTTCGCGCCCATGGCCTCGAGCCCGCGGATGTGCAGGTCGACCGGGCGCGAACCGATGGCACAGCCACCTGGCAGGGCCACTTCGGCTTCACCGAAACGCGCCACCATGGGGCCGAGCACCAGGATCGAGGCGCGCATGGTCTTGACCAGCTCGTAAGGGGCTACCAGGGTCTTGATGGTACGCGGGTCGATTTCCACCGCCAGCTTTTCGTCGATCACAGGCTCGATGCCCATGCGCCCGAACAGCTCGATCATGGTGGTGATGTCGTGCAGGTGCGGCAGGTTGCCCACGGTGACCGGGCCATCGGCAAGCAGGGTCGCCGCCAGGATCGGCAGGGCCGCGTTCTTCGCGCCGGAAATGCGGATCTCGCCGTCGAGACGAGCGCCGCCAGTAATAATCAGTTTGTCCATTGGTGTCTCGCCGCCACGTTGGCTCAGGTGCGCTCAGCCCAGGCTGCGCTGCTGAAAAATTTCATGGTTACCGCATGGATGCTGCCATTGGCGATCCACGGATTCAGGTGAGCATAGATCGCCTGCTGACGTTTGACCGGGCTCAGGCCAGCCAACTCGTCGCTGATCACGTTCAACTGGAAGTTGCAGCCTTCGCCTTCAACTTCGACCCGGGATCCCGGCAATTTCTCTTCAAGGAAGCTCTTAACTTCTACGGCCTGCATGCTCAACCTCAATCGGCGCCCGATGCGCACGGGTCGGCCATCATACAAAAAAGCCCCTCGCCTGCGAAGCCCAACGAAAGGGCGCGCGACCGAGGGGCCTCTCATCACTGCCAAGCCATCAGCTTGCCAGCACCTCATCGAGGTCATAGACCCCGGCGATTTCCCGCATGTCGTCAGGCATGCCGCGCACCTCGACGGCCTTGCCGGCAGCCTGGGCGTCACGAATGAACGCCAGCAGCAGCGACAGGCCAACGCTGGTGGAGCGCGCCACGGCCGAGCAGTCCAGCAGCAGACGCGATTCACGGCAGGCGCCGATCAGCGCCTTACCCTGCTTGCGCAAGGCTGGCCCGCTGCGGTAATCCAGTTCGCCGGCCAGGCATAGCACGCCCGGCTCGGCCATGGTTACAGCGGCCTCGCTCATTTGACGGTCTTCTCTGGCGAGTTGTCGGCAGCTTCCTTGGCCTTGGCCACTTCGCCGGCCCAGCCGTCGATGGTCTTGTCCAGATCGTTGCCATTACGCTGCATGGCATCGGCGAACTGGTCGCGGAACAGCTTGCCGATGTTGATGCCATTGACGATGACGTTGCGTACCTTCCACTCGCCGCCCAGGTTCTCCAGGGTGTACTGCACCGGATAGACGGCACCGTTGTTGCCGGTCACCTTCATGCCCACGCTGGCGCGCTTGCCGTCGTCAGCCTTGGCCGGGTCGACGCTGATGCCCTGGTTGTTGTATTCCAGCAGCGCATTGCCATAGAACTGGAACAGGCTGCGCTTGAAGTTCTCCTGGAAGCGCTGAATCTGCGCAGGAGTGGCCTTGCGCGAGTACTTGACGGTCATGATGCTTTTCGAGATGCCTTCGGCATCCACTACCGGACCAAGAATGCGGTTGAGCGCATCGTAGAAGGCATTCGGGTTGGTCTTGTACTGCTCTTTGTTGGCTTTGAGGTCGCTGAGCAGCTCAGTGGTGGTGCTCTGAACCACGTCGTGCGGCGACTGCGCGGCCAGGGCCATCAGGGGAAAGGCCGCCAGCAGCACCAGCAGGCCACGTCGCAGGATCGAAATCATGGAAACTCCTTAATTAGCCGGTTGCGCTTCTTTTGGTTCCTTGCCAACGGAGTTGAGCAGGAACTTGCCAATCAGATCTTCCAGCACCAGCGCCGACTGTGTGTCATGGATGGTCGAGCCATCCTTGAGCACGTCTTCTTCACCGCCCACGCTGATACCGATGTACTTCTCGCCAAGCAAGCCGGCGGTCAGGATCGAAGCAGTGGAGTCGGTCGGCAAGTTGTTGACCGCCTTGTCCAGCTGCAGCGTCACACGACCGGTGTAGGAATCACGGTCCAGATCGATGGCGGTGACCTTGCCGATGGTGACACCGGCCATGGTCACTTTAGCTCTGACCGTCAAACCCGCGATATTGTCGAAGTACGCATAAACTTTATAGGTATCGCTGCTCGGGCTGGCCGACAGCCCGCTGACACGCAGGGCCAGCAGCAGCAGCGCCAGGATCCCGGCCAGGAGGAACAGGCCGACACCGATTTCCAGGGTGCGGTTTTGCATCAGAAATCTCCAAACATCAAGGCGGTCAAAATAAAGTCCAGACCCAGTACTGCCAATGAGGCATAGACCACGGTCTTGGTGGTGGCGCGGCTGATCCCCTCTGAGGTGGGTTCGCAGTCGTACCCCTGGAATACGGCAATCCAGGTCGTGACGAAGGCAAACACCAGGCTCTTGATCAGCCCGTTGAGCACGTCGTCGGTAAAGGAAACACTGTTCTGCATGTTGCCCCAGAACGAGCCTTCGTAGACGCCCAGCCAGTCGACCGCGACCCACGAACCGCCCCAGATGCCGACCACGCTGAAGATCAGCGCCAGCAGCGGCAGCGAGATGAAACCGGCCCACAGGCGTGGCGCAACGATGTACTTGAGCGGGTCGACGCCGATCATTTCCAGGCTCGACAACTGCTCGGTGGACTTCATGTTGCCGATTTCGGCGGTCAGCGCGGAACCGGCGCGGCCAGCGAACAGCAGCGCAGTGACCACCGGGCCGAGCTCACGCAGAAGGGTCAGGGCGACCATTTGCCCGACCGCCTGCTCGGAACCGTACTTGGTCAGGATGCTGTAGCCCTGCAGGGCAAGCACCATGCCGATGAACACGCCGGAAACGACAATGATCGCCAGCGACAGCACACCCACCGAGTAGAGCTGCTTGGTCAGCAACTGGAAACCGCCACCAATGCCGCCACGGCCGATCAGTGCATGGAACAGGAACAGGCACGAGCGCCCGAGCACGGCCAGCACGTCGATCGCCGAGCGCCCGAGCAGGCGAATACGTTCGAGTAAGGATTTTCTGCGCATCACCGCGCCCCCAGCAAATCGGCGCGGTAGTCAGGCGCGGGAAAGTGGAATGGCACCGGGCCGTCCGGGTCGCCTTTCATGAACTGGCGAATGCGCGGGTTGTCCGAGCCCATCAGCTCGTCAGGCGTCCCCTGGCCCAGCACCTGGCCATCACCGACCACATAGATGTAATCGGCGATACTCGCGGTTTCGGCGAGGTCATGGGAGACCACGATGCTGGTGATGCCCAGGGCATCATTGAGCAGACGGATCAACCGCACGAGCACACCCATGGCGATCGGGTCCTGGCCGACGAATGGTTCGTCGTACATGAGGATCTGCGGGTCCAGGGCAATCGCCCGGGCCAGCGCCACCCGACGCTTCATGCCGCCGGACAATTCGTCCGGCATCAGGTCGATGGCACCGCGCAGGCCAACCGCCTGCAGCTTCATCAACACGATGTCACGGATCATTTCGTCCGAAAGCTGGGTATGCACGCGCAAAGGAAAGGCCACGTTCTCGAACACATCGAGATCGGTGAACAACGCACCGCTCTGGAACAGTACGCCCATCTGCTTGCGGGCGTCGAACAGGTCGCTGCGCGAGAGGCTCGGCAGGTTCTGCCCGGCCACCCACACTTCTCCGCTCGACGGCCGTAGCTGCGCGCCCATCAGGCGCAGCAGCGTGGTCTTGCCGCAACCCGACGGCCCCATGATCCCGGTGACCTTGCCACGCGGGATACGGATGTCGACATTGCTGAAAATGCTGCGCGAACCGCGCTTGAAGGTGACTCCCTTCAACTCGACCGCGTAGGCGCTATCCACACTCATCTAGACTCCTTGCTGATGCAGCCTCGCACTTATGGACGCTGGCCCTCATCGTGAAGGCACACGCGCCCCTGGCAGGCCGAATAGCGGCGAACTATAGCACTGCTGACCTCACGCCCCCAAGGGCATGGAACAGGTCGTTCAGGCCATCGACAGGCATTGACGACATTTGAGAAAGCAATCGAAAGGATGAGGCTTTTTTGTATTGCGGCTATAATCGCCGCCTTTTAATCAGGCATTGCTTTTCGACATGAGCCAATCCAGCGAGCTGATCCACTCCGCCCAGCGCACCCTGCGCCTGGAACTCGAGGCCGTTCAAGGCCTGGTGGCCCGCATCGACGCCAATTTCGTCAAGGCCTGCGAGCTGATCCTGGCGAGCAAGGGCCGGGTCGTGGTGGTCGGCATGGGCAAATCGGGGCATATCGGCAACAAGATCGCCGCCACCCTGGCCAGCACCGGCACGCCAGCATTCTTCGTGCATCCGGCCGAAGCCAGCCATGGCGACATGGGCATGATCACCCGCGACGACGTCATCCTGGCCCTGTCCAACTCTGGCAGCACTGCCGAGATCGTGACCCTGCTGCCGCTGATCAAGCGCCTTGGGATCCAGCTGATCAGCATGACCGGCAACCCGGACTCGCCCCTGGCCCAGGCCGCCGAGGTCAATCTCGACGCCAGCGTCACTCAGGAAGCCTGCCCGCTGAATCTCGCCCCGACCTCCTCTACCACTGCCGCACTGGTACTGGGTGATGCGCTGGCGATCGCCCTGCTCGAAGCGCGTGGTTTCACCGCCGAGGACTTCGCCTTTTCGCACCCTGGCGGCGCCCTGGGTCGCCGCCTGCTGCTCAAGGTCGAGAATGTCATGCATGCCGGTGACGAATTGCCCCAGGTACAGTGCGGCACACTGCTCAAGGACGCGCTCCTTGAAATGTCCCGCAAAGGTTTGGGCATGACTGTTATCGTGGGCAGCGATGGCAAGCTGGCCGGGATCTTCACCGATGGCGACCTGCGCCGCAGCCTGGACCGCAACATTGATGTGCACACCACACTGATCGATCAGGTAATGACCGTGCACGGCAAGACGGCTCGCGCCGAGATGCTGGCGGCAGAGGCCCTGAAGATCATGGAGGACCACAAGATCAGCGCCCTGGTAGTCGTGGACAAGGACGAGCGCCCGACCGGCGCCCTGAACATGCACGACCTGCTGCGCGCCGGCGTGATGTAAAGGAGAACGAACCGATGACTGAAGATCTCATGCAACGCGGCAAGGCGATCAAACTGGCCGTTTTCGACGTCGACGGCGTACTGACCGATGGCCGCCTGTACTTTCTTGAAGATGGCAGCGAATTCAAGACCTTCAATACCCTGGATGGCCAAGGCATCAAGATGCTCATGGCCTCGGGCGTAACCACGGCGATCATCAGCGGACGCAAGACCCCGGTCGTCGAGCGCCGGGCGAAAAACCTCGGTATCCCTCATCTTTACCAGGGCCGTGAAGACAAATTGGTCGTGCTCGACGGCCTGCTCGCCGAACTGGGCCTAAGCTATGAACAGGTCGCCTATCTGGGCGACGACCTGCCCGACCTGCCGGTAATCCGCCGGGTAGGCCTAGGGATTGCCGTAGCCAACGCCGCACCGTTCGTTCGCCAGCACGCCCACGGCGTCACCCGGGCACGCGGTGGCGAAGGTGCTGCACGCGAGTTCTGTGAACTGATCATGCACGCCCAGGGCACCCTGGACGCTGCCAACGCCAACTACCTTTAAGGCTGCCCATGTTCAGCAAGAAAGCCCGCAATATTGCGCTGCTCGCGGTGATTGCCGCCCTGCTTGCGGCAATCGGCTACTGGAATGTCAGCCCTGAAAGCTTCCTCGACAAGCCAGTCGCCCAGGTTGACGAAAGCGCCATCGACTATTACGCGATCAACGCGCATAGCGTGCAGTTCATGCCTGATGGCAAGCTGCAATACGAAATGACTGCCGACAAGGTCGAGCACCTCAGGGCCAGTGAAGTCACCCTGCTGACCACGCCCGACCTGCACCTGTACCGAGGCACCGAATACCCTTGGCATGTGCAGAGCGAACGCGCAGAGGTCAACCCGGATGGCACCGAGGTCGAGCTGATCGAGAAGGTCCGCGTGCAACGCATCGACGAAAAGCAGCGTGAATTGATCGTTACCAGCTCGCGCATGACCGTATTCCCGCAGAAGCAATATGCGCAGACCGAGCAAGCCGTTAGAATCGACGGCGCCGGTGGCACGACTACGGGTAAAGGAATGAAAGCGTATTTGAAAGAAGGCAAGATGGACTTGCTCTCTAACGTAAGAGGACAGTATGAGGCTCGTTAAAACCCTCCCCCTTTTGCTCAGCCTGAGCGCAGCACTGGGAAGCGCGAGCGCCTTCGCCCTGCCGACCGACCGTGACCAGCCTATCCGCATCCAGGCCGACAACGCGCACCTGGACGACAAGCAGGGCGTGGCCACCTATACCGGCGATGTGATCATCACCCAGGGCTCGATGATGATCAAAGGCAACACCGTGACCATGACCCGTGCCGCCAATGGCGACATCGACGTGGTGACCTCGGTGGGCAACCTGGCCTACTTCGAGCAACAGCAGAGCACGGCCAAGCCCGACAAGATGAAAGGCTGGGCGGTGACCATCCAGTACCAGGCGCAGAAAGACACGGTGATCCTCACCGACCGCGCCAAGGTCGAGAACGAAGGCAACACCACCGAAGGCGAGAAGATCGTCTACAACACCAAGACCCAGGTTGCGACCGCTGGTCGTGGCGGCAACGTGACTCAACCACGTCAGCGCATCGACATGGTGATCCAGCCGAAGAAGAAGGCCGAGTAAATGGCAACCCTCAAAGCCCAGCACCTGGCCAAGAGCTACAAGGGGCGGCAAGTCGTGCGTGATGTCAGCCTGTCGATCGACAGCGGGCAGATCGTCGGCCTGCTCGGCCCCAACGGCGCCGGCAAGACCACTTGCTTCTACATGATCGTTGGGCTGGTCCAGGCCGACCAGGGGCGCGTACTGATCGACAACCTCGATGTCAGCCACCAGCCCATGCACGGCCGCGCCCGCGCCGGTATCGGCTACCTGCCGCAGGAAGCCTCGATCTTCCGCAAGCTATCGGTAGCCGACAACATCATGGCCATTCTCGAGACCCGCAAGGACATCGACCGCGAAGGCCGGCGCAAAGAGCTGGAAAGCCTGCTGCAGGAATTCCACATCAGCCATATCCGCGACAACCTCGGCATGAGCCTTTCCGGTGGTGAACGCCGCCGCGTCGAAATTGCCCGCGCCCTGGCGACCGCACCGAAGTTCATCCTGCTGGACGAACCGTTTGCCGGCGTCGACCCGATTTCCGTGGGCGACATCAAGCAGATCATCCACCACCTCAAGGCCAAGGGGATCGGTGTGCTGATTACCGACCACAACGTCCGTGAAACCCTGGACATCTGCGAGACCGCCTACATCGTCAACGATGGCCGACTGATCGCTGAAGGGGACGCCGAGACCATCCTGGCCAACGACCTGGTCAAGGAAGTCTACCTGGGCCACGAGTTCCGGCTCTGACCCTCGGGACCTGCCTGGAGCACTGGCATTAATGCCCTGCAGGGGCTTAAGTTGTTACAGTGCTCTAGGCAAACGCTACAATTTGAGGCATAAATCTTGCTTGAATTTGGCGCTTTGGCGCCCTCGTGTAGTGGATGGCGCATGCGCGCCGGCGAACAAGGTATTAAGCCCCTGCCATGAAACCATCGCTCGTCCTAAAAATGGGCCAGCAACTGACGATGACCCCGCAGTTGCAACAGGCCATCCGCCTCCTTCAGCTTTCCACCCTGGACCTCCAGCAGGAAATCCAGGAAGCGCTGGAGTCCAACCCGATGCTCGAACGTCAGGAAGACGGCGACGACTTCGACAACAGCGATCCGATGGCGGACAACGTCGAGAACAAGCCGGCCGCCGAAGTCCCGGACAACAGCTTCCAGGAAAGCACCACCAGTGCCGAAACCCTGGAAGACGGTGAGTGGAACGAGCGAATCCCCAACGAGCTTCCGGTCGATACCGCCTGGGAAGACATCTACCAGACCAGCGCCAGCAGCCTGCCCAGCAACGATGACGACGAGTGGGACTTCACCACCCGCACATCGGCCGGCGAAAGCCTGCAGAGCCACCTGTTGTGGCAGTTGAACCTGGCACCGATGTCCGATACCGACCGCCTGATCGCCGTCACCCTGATCGACAGCATCAACGGCCAGGGCTACCTCGAAGATACCCTCGAAGAAATCTGCGCAGGCTTCGACCCGGAGCTGGATATCGAGCTTGACGAGGTCGAGGCGGTGCTGCACCGCATCCAGCAGTTCGAGCCAGCCGGCGTCGGCGCCCGCAGCCTGGGCGAGTGCCTGCTGCTGCAATTGCGCCAGCTGCCCGCCAGCACGCCCTGGATGAGCGAGGCCCAGCGCCTGGTCACCGACTTCATCGACCTGCTCGGCGGCCGCGACTACAGCCAGCTGATGCGCCGCATGAAGCTCAAGGAAGACGAACTGCGCCAAGTGATCGAGCTGGTGCAGAGCCTCAACCCGCGGCCCGGTTCACAGATCGAGTCGAGCGAACCGGAATACGTGGTTCCCGACGTGATCGTGCGCAAGGACAGCGACCGCTGGCTGGTCGAGCTGAACCAGGAAGCGATCCCGCGCCTGAGGGTCAACCCGCAGTACGCCGGCTTCGTCCGCCGCGCCGATACCAGCGCCGACAACACCTTCATGCGCAACCAGTTGCAAGAGGCGCGCTGGTTCATCAAGAGCCTGCAGAGCCGCAACGAAACGCTGATGAAGGTCGCCACGCAGATCGTCGAACACCAGCGCGGCTTCCTCGACCACGGCGACGAAGCAATGAAGCCGCTGGTCCTGCATGACATCGCCGAAGCGGTGGGTATGCATGAGTCGACCATTTCGCGGGTGACCACACAGAAATACATGCACACCCCGCGTGGCATCTACGAACTGAAATACTTTTTCTCCAGCCACGTCAGCACCGCCGAAGGCGGAGAATGCTCGTCTACGGCGATCCGCGCGATCATCAAGAAACTGGTTGCTGCGGAAAATCAGAAAAAGCCATTGAGTGACAGCAAGATCGCTGGTTTACTGGAGGCACAAGGCATCCAGGTAGCCCGTCGCACCGTCGCCAAGTACCGCGAGTCCCTCGGCATCGCACCGTCGAGCGAGCGCAAGCGACTGATGTAGCCCCCGGATGTGCCACAGCGTTTGTGGGGCAGGTGCAATACCTGCCTCTTTATGCACGGGCAACAAAGGAGAAGCTGTATGCAAGTCAATATCAGTGGACAGCATGTAGAAGTCACCCAGCCACTGCGCGATTACGTGCTTGAAAAGCTCGCTCGGGTGGAAAGTCACTTCGACAAGATCACCAACGTGCAGGTCATCATGAAGGTCGAGAAGCTGCAGCAGAAGGTCGAGGCGACCCTGCAGATTCCCGGCGGTGAAGTGGTTGCCAACGCGGAACACGAAGACATGTATGCAGCGATCGACGCCTTGGCCGACAAGCTCGACCGCCAACTGAAAAAACACAAGGAAAAACAGCAAAGCCTGCTGCAAGGTGCAGCTGCCCGCTGATCCCTCTCATCCATGATCCGACTTGAAACCATCCTGACCCCCGGCCGTTCCCTGGTGAACGTGCCGGGCGGCAGCAAGAAGCGCGCCCTGGAAAAGGTCGCCAACCTGATTGCCGAGCAAGTACCTGAGCTTGCGATGCAAGACGTCTTCGAAAAGCTCATCGCTCGCGAAAAACTGGGTTCGACCGGCTTTGGCAATGGCATTGCCATCCCCCACTGCCGGCTTGAAGGCTGCGCTTCCCCGGTAAGTGCCCTGCTGCACCTGGATGCGCCGATCGACTATGACGCCATCGATGGCGCTCCGGTGGATCTGCTGTTCGTCCTGCTGGTGCCAGAGGCGGCCACCGATGCCCACCTTGAACTGCTGCGCCAGATCGCCAGCATGCTCGATCGCAAGGAGGTCCGCGATAGACTGCGTGCCGCCGGTAGCAGCGAGGCCCTGTACCAGGTTGTCCTGGACGCACAGAACGAGCACTGAACATGCGCCTGATCATCGTCAGCGGCCGGTCTGGCTCCGGCAAAAGTACCGCCCTCGATGTCCTGGAAGACAATGGCTTTTACGTGATCGACAACCTCCCGGCCGGGCTTCTGCCACAGCTGGCCGAGAACGCGTTGATCAATACCGAACTGTTGCAACCCAAAGTGGCGGTTTCGATCGATGCACGCAACCTGCCCAGCCACCTTTCGCGCTTCCCCGAGCTGTTGGCGGAGGCCCGTGGGCGCCACATTCAGTGTGATGTGCTGTTTCTCGATGCCGACGAAGACACGCTGCTCAAGCGCTTCTCGGAAACCCGCCGTCGCCATCCGCTGACCAACGCCGACCGCTCGCTGGCCGAAGCCATCCGCGTTGAAAGCGAACTGCTGGGGCCGATTGCCGACCTTGCCGACCTGAAGATCGATACCACCAGTCTCAACCTTTACCAACTGCGCGATTCGATCAAGCTGCGCCTGCTCAACCAGCCTGAGCCTGGCACCGCCTTTCTGGTCGAGTCGTTCGGCTTCAAGCGCGGGATGCCGGTCGATGCCGACCTGGTGTTCGACGTACGCTGCCTGCCCAACCCCTACTGGAAACCGGAGCTGCGCGAACATTCCGGCCTGGAGCAGCCAGTCATCGACTACCTTGCTGCACAGCCGGACGTCGAAGAAATGTTCAACGACATCTCCAGCTACCTGCTCAAATGGCTGCCACGCTTTGCCGCGAGCAACCGCGCCTATGTCACCATCGCCATTGGCTGCACCGGAGGCCATCATCGCTCGGTCTACATCACCGAGCGCCTCGGCCAGCTGTTGCAGCAATCCCTGAAAAACGTCCAGGTCCGCCACCGCGACCTCTAGCCCACAGGATCCACCGCACGATGCCCGCCCGCGAAATCACCATCATCAACAAGCTGGGCCTGCATGCCCGGGCGGCAGCCAAGTTCGTCGGCGTGGCCGGCAAGTATCCCTGCCAGGTCCGCATCGGCCGCGCGCCCGACAAGCTTGTGGACGGCAAGAGCATCATGGCGGTGATGATGCTGGCTGCGGGAAAAGGTACGCAGGTGCACCTGATGACCGAGGGCGAGCAGGACAACGAAGCCCTGGACGCGCTGGTGGCGCTGATCAACAACTACTTCGACGAAGGCGAGTAAGCCCCTTTCTGCAACATTCCCTGCCAATTGTCAGGGTGCATTCCTGCGCGGTTGTCTTTATACCTATATAGGTATAGATTGAGACCAGGCTATGGAAGCATTCAAACCAATCAAGACGCTTTACTGGGTGGGCAGCAGCAAAAAGGATCTTCAAGCACTACCAGAGGATGTACAGGACATTTTCGGTTTTGCACTGCACCAGGCGCAGGAAGGTGGCAAGCATCTGCAGGTGAAGTGCCTCAAAGGGTTCAGCGGAGCGGGCGTGCTGGAAGTCGTGGAGGACTACAACCGCAGCACCTATCGTGCGGTGTACACCGTGGCATTTGCTTCGGCAGTCTACGTCCCGCATTGCTTCCAGAAGAAATCCACCTCTGGCATCAAGACCTCCAGCCACGAAATTGACTTGATCAAGTCACGCCTGAAACTGGCTGAAGCTCACTCGTGAGGAGAAAGAGATGATTGAGATCGAAGAAAGCGGCGGTAGCGTCTATACCGACCTTGGCAGCGAAAACGCTGGCGAGATGTTGGTGAAGGCTCATCTCGCCAGCAAGATATGCAGCATCATCAAGGCCCGTCACATGACCCAGGTGCAGGCATCCGCAGTCCTTGGCCTGCCACAGCCGAAGGTCTCCGACATGATGCGTGGCAAGTTCCGCGGCATCAGTGAATCCAAAATGATCGATTGCCTGGCACGCCTCGGCCGCGATGTGCAAATCGTGGTGAAGGCAGCCCCCCGCTCCCGTCGGGAAGGCCGGGTTGAAGTCATCTTCGCCTGAAGCCGGCCCTGTCCAGACTCACGACATTGCCGTATCCATCACCATCATCAGGCAAAAGCCGATGCAAAGCCCCAGGCTGGCAAGGCGGTGATGCCCGTTGCTGCGCGACTCGGGAATGATCTCCTGGGTCACCACCAGCAACATCGCCCCGGCCGCACAGGCCAGGCCCACCGGCAATAGCAACTCCGCCATGTTCACCAACCAGGCACAGACCACAGCCGCCAGTGGCTCGACCAGGCCGGAAGCGGCGCCAATCAGAAATGCCTTGAACCGGGGCATCCCCGCCCCTGCCAGCACCAACGCTATCACCAGCCCTTCAGGCACATCCTGCAAGGCTATGCCCATCGCCAGGCTGTCTGCGTCGGCCATGCCGCCACCGGCAGATACACCGATGGCCATGCCCTCGGGGATGTTGTGAGCGATGATGGCGATCACGAACAGCCAGATTCGTGCGGCGATGACTGGCTGGTTCTGCGTACCGACCAAGGCCTGCGGCGAAGCACCAGAGACCTTGAGGTCTACCAGAAACAGACACAGGGCACCGAGCATCAGGCCGAAGCTGATCAGGCCACCGGCGCCCCATGGGCTGAAGCCGATGGCCTGGGCGGCATCCAGCCCGGGGAGGATCAGCGAGAACGCCGTGGCCGCCAGCATCACCCCTGCCCCGAAGCCCAGCAAGGTGTCGGCCAGGGCTACCGGCATATTGCGAATCACCAGCACCGGTACCGCGCCCAGCGCCGTACCCAGTGCGCACAGAGCGCCGCCTTCCAGCGCGCGCAACATGCGCGGTTCCAGGTCCAGCCAGGCGATGCCTCGGGCCAGCAGCAATGCCGTGCCGGCCAGCAACAGCAAGGTGCCCAGTGCCAACCGGAACAGCCGCGCACTGCTGACGGACATCACCTCAGCGCGCATACCGGGCCGACTCACTTCAGGGCTTCGTGATAGCGGCGATCCACTTCCGCCCAGTCGATCACGTTATAGAAAGCGCCAATGTATTCCGGTCGGCGGTTCTGATACTTCAGGTAATAGGCGTGTTCCCACACGTCCAGGCCTAGGATCGGCGTGTTGCCATGCATCAGCGGGCTGTCCTGGTTACCACTGCTTTCCACCACCAGCTTGTTCTGCGGGGTGACGCTGAGCCACGCCCAGCCGCTGCCAAAGCGGGTCAGCGCCGCCTTGGTGAATGCCTCCTTGAATGCCTCGAAACCACCCAGCTCGGCGTCAATGGCCTTGGCCAGCGGGCCTTGTGGCTGACCACCTCCCTTGGGCGACATGACCAACCAGAACAGGCTGTGGTTGGCGTGGCCGCCGCCGTGGTTGGTGACTACACCGCGCAGGTTCTCGGGCAGTTGCTTGACTGCGCCGACCAGTTTCTCGACCGGCCATTCGGCCCACTCGGTGCCCTCGATGGCCGCATTCAGGCCATTGACGTAGGTCTGGTGGTGCTTGGTGTGGTGGTTTTCCATGGTTTGCGCATCGATGTGCGGTTCCAGTGCATCGTAGGCGTAAGTCAGTGCAGGCAAGGTATGCGGCATATCAATGGATTCCGTAGGCATGGGTTCTGGGCGCCACGTCCGGCTGGGCAGCAAGTTCGCTGGCCTCGGCGCCGTGGCGGTTGAGCAGGCGCTCGGTACGCGGATACTGGCCGTACTCGGCGATAAAACTCAGCAGTTCGGTGTAGGTGCGCCCGCTATGGCGCAGTGCGGCATCACGCAGCGCCTGCGGCAAACGCGCATCCTGACTGGCCTGGAGCAAGCGCTGATGGGCGGCACACAGGTAGTCGGCGCTCTCGTGCGGCTGGTTCAGACGCAGATGCAAATCGGCCAGGTTATGGTGGGCGATGACCAGCGCGGCCACCGCTTCGTCGACGTCATGCCAGCGCTCGAACAGCACCTGGGCAAGGGCCAGTGCTTGCAGGTAGTGTTCCCGGGCATCGACCAGCTCGCCCTTTTCGAACAGGCGGTTGGCTGCCTCGGTCGTGCGTTTCCAGTGCTGCATGAGATGCTTCCCCTAGGCGCCAGAGCGTGTCAGATGCCGCCAGCGGTGAGTTTTTCCGGATCCAGCAGTGCTTCGAGCTGGTCGCGTGACAGGTCGGTGTGCTCCAGTGCCACCTCGATGATCGGGCGACCCTGCTGATAGGCGCTCTTGGCGATTTCGGCGGCTTTGAGGTAGCCGATGATCGGGTTCAGCGCGGTGACCAGGATCGGGTTGCGCGCCAGGGCTTCCTTGAGTTTGCCCTCGTTGACCTTGAAGCTGGCAATCGCCTTGTCGGCCAACAGGCGACTGGCGTTGGCCATCAGTTCGATGCTCTCCAGCAAGTTGCGGGCGATCACCGGCAGCATCACGTTAAGCTCGAAGTTTCCCGATTGCCCGGCCACAGCGATGGTCGCGTCATTGCCAATGACCTGGGCGGCGACCATGGCAGTGGCTTCCGGGATGACCGGGTTGACCTTGCCCGGCATGATCGACGAACCCGGCTGCAGGCCCTGCAGCTCGATTTCGCCCAGGCCAGCCAAGGGGCCTGAGTTCATCCAGCGCAGGTCGTTGGCAATCTTCATCAGCGCCACGGCGGTGGTCTTGAGCTGGCCAGACAGCGCCACGGCGGTGTCCTGGGAACCGATCAGCGCGAACAGGTTATGGCCAGGGGTGAACTCAACCTTGGTAAGCCCGCTCAGTTGACGCGCGAAGCCGGCGGCGAACTGTGGGTGGGCGTTGATCCCGGTGCCCACTGCGGTGCCACCCTGGGCCAATGCCTGCAGGCTCGGCAGGGTCGCTTCGAGATGTGCTTTGGCGCCATTGACCTGCGCAGCCCAGCCATCGAGCACCTGGCTCATGCGCACTGGCATGGCGTCCATCAGGTGGGTGCGGCCGGTCTTCACATACTGATGCACCTGGCGCGACTTGGCCTCGATCACCTGAACGAGGTGGCTCAACGCCGGCAGCAGTTGCTCATGCAGCGCCAGCGCGGCGCTGACATGAATGGTGGTGGGGATGATGTCGTTGCTGCTCTGGCCACAGTTGACGTGGTCATTGGCATTGACCGGCTCACCAAGCACGCGGCTGGCCAAGGTGGCGATCACCTCGTTGGCGTTCATGTTCGAGCTGGTCCCCGAGCCGGTCTGGAACACATCCACCGGAAAGTGCTGGATGAAATCTCCGGCCAGCAATTGCTCAACCGCCTCGACGATGGCCTGGCCCTGCCCTGGCGACAGCTGCTCCAGCTCGATGTTGGCCCGGGCCGCAGCGGCCTTGGCCAGCAACAAGGCGCGGATGAACTGGGCGGGCATGCGCTGGCCGCTGATCGGAAAGTTATCTACCGCGCGCTGGGTCTGCGCGCCATACAGGGCCTTGGCAGGCACCTGCAGCTCGCCCATGCTGTCACGCTCGATACGGGTATCACTCATGTTCAAATCCTTGCATCAGTTCATCGGGAGAAATCGACGGCAGCAGCCGACAGCTGGCCAGTTGCAGGGCATAAGGCTGCCAGCGCAGGTTCCGCTCGTGGCGATCGAGGTTGCGCAGGTCGAGCAGCGGTCGCCAGGCCTGGTCCAGGCACAGGCAGCGCCAATGCCACGGCAACATGCGGTCGCAAGCGGTATCCAGCAGCAGGCGGAAGGAGGTCAGCGCCACGGTCCATGGCGAAGTTTCGGTGCAGCACACCAGGTAACGGCCTTCGGCCAGGTAGTGCTCGATCAGGCGCGGCTCATCGGGTTCAAGGGCGCAGCGGATACGCCGGCTGAGCCAGCGCCAGTTTTCCAGGTAAGGCAGTTCGCGCAGGACGGGTTTCATGAACATCATCGCCAGGTGGCCAGATAATGATATTCATTATTAATTGATAAACAGAATCACTTCAAGCGTCAAACCAGGAAAGAAAAAACCCGGCACGATGGCCGGGTTTCATTGACGCTGGGCATTCCTGTCCCGATGTCAGCTGCCAGCGACCGTCATCCGCTCGATCAGGACCGACCCTGTGTGGATATTGCTACGGGTTTCAAGATCACAGCCAATTGCCACAATTTGCTGGAACATGTCTTTCATATTGCCGGCAATCGTCACTTCCTGTACGGCATGCTGAATCTCGCCGTTCTCGATCCAGAAGCCCGCCGCACCCCGCGAGTAGTCGCCGGTCACCATGTTCAGCCCATGGCCCATCAGCTCGGTCACCAGCAGGCCACGGCCCATGCGCCGGATCAGCGCCGCCTGGTCTTCGACGCCGTGAGTGACATACAGGTTGTGCACGCCCCCGGCGTTGGCAGTGCTTGGCAAGCCCAGCTTGCGTCCGGAGTAGGTACCCAGCAGGTACGACACCAGCTCGCCTTTATCGACGAACGGCTTCGCGTAGGTCGCCAGGCCGTCACCGTCGAATGCGGCGCTGCCCAGCGCGCGAGGAATGTGGGGGCGCTCGTCGAGTGTCAGCCAGGACGGGAACAGGCGCTGCCCGATAGCGCCATCGAGGAACGACGACTTGCGGTACAGGTTGCCGCCCGAGATGGCCGACAGGAAACTGCCGAACAGGCCACCCGCCAGCTCGGCGGAAAACAGCACGGGCACTTCACAGGTCGGCACCGGCCGCGCACCAAGGCGGCTGGCGGCGCGCTGCGCGGCGCGCACGCCGATGCTGCGCGGGTCGGCCAGCAGGTGGCCCTGGCGGTTCACGTCATACCAGTAGTCACGCTGCATCTGGCCTTCGCCTTCAGCGATCATCACGCAGCTCAGGCTGTGCCGGGTCGAGGCGTAGCCACCGATGAAGCCGTGGCTGTTGCCGTACACGCGGCAACCCTGGTGAGTGTTCAGGGTGGTGCCATCGGCATTGAGGATGCGCGTGTCGGCGTCGAATGCGGCCGCCTCGCAGGCCAGGGCCATCTCGATGGCCTTCTCGGGCTCGATGTCCCAGTCGTGATAGAGGTCGAGGTCGGGGATTTCGCGGGCCATCAGTGCGGCATCAGCCAGCCCTGAGCACTCGTCCTCGGAGGTGTGTCTGGCAATCGCCAGAGCAGCGGCCACGGTTTCCCGGATGGCATCCGGGCCACTGGCCGACGTGCTGGCCGAGCCCTTGCGCTGGCCGACATAGAGGGTGATGCCGAAGCCCTGGTCGCGGTTGAATTCCACCGTCTCGACCTCGCGCTGACGCACCGTGGTGGACAGGCCCTGCTCCAGCGACACCGCCACTTCGCAGGCACTGGCGCCTTGCTTGCGTGCTTCTGCAATGATCGCCTCGACCTGCTCTTGCAACGCTGGCAGGTCCTTGGGGCCTACGCTCTGGACTGCACTCATGGTTTTCTCCACTCAAATTCTGCGTTCGGCGAGGGTCATTCTACGACCGGGCACGGACAAGCGGCCCCCGACTGGTTATCATGGCGGCGATTTCTAGCGGACTGCCACCATGGTTGATTCATACGACGACGCCTTCGACGGCGAAAAAAGCAAAACCCAGATCAAGCGCGAACTGCATGCGCTGGTCGAACTCGGCGAACGCCTGACCACGGTCAAGGCCGACACCCTGGCGCGCCTGCCGCTCACCGACGAGCTGCGCAACGCCCTGGCCGACGCCAGCAAGCACACCGCCCACGGCGCACGCAAACGCCACATGTCGTTCGTCGGCAAGCTGATGCGCGACCAGGACCTGGACGCCATCCACGCCGTGCTCGAGCAGATCGACAGCTCCAGCCGCCAGTACAACGAGCGCTTCCACAACCTGGAACGCTGGCGCGACCGCCTGATCGACGGTAACGATGAAGACCTCGAGCGTTTCGTCAACGAATACCCCGAGACCGATCGCCAGCAACTGCGCTCGCTGATTCGTCATGCCCAGCACGAAAAGGCGCGGAACAAACCGCCTGCCGCTGCGCGCAAGGTGTTCAAATACATCCGCGATCTCGACGAGATGCAGCGCGGGCTGCGCTGACTGCCGCCGCCTGGGGCTGCCTTGCAGCCCCCGGACATCGATCAAGCGCCTGTACCGCCCACGGTAATCGCATCGAGCTTCAAGGTCGGCTGCCCGACGCCTACCGGCACCGATTGGCCATCTTTGCCACACGTCCCCACTCCACTGTCCAGCGCCAGGTCGTTACCGACCATCGACACCCGGCTCATGGCCTCCGGCCCGTTGCCGATCAGGGTCGCGCCTTTCACCGGGGCGGTGATCCTGCCGTCTTCGATCAGGTAGGCTTCGCTGGTCGAGAACACGAACTTGCCACTGGTGATATCGACCTGGCCACCACCGAGGTTGGCGCAGTAGATACCCTTCTTCACCGAAGCGATGATTTCTTGTGGATCGCTCTTGCCGGCCCGCATGTAGGTGTTGGTCATGCGCGGCATCGGCAGGTGCGCATAAGACTCGCGGCGACCGTTGCCGGTAACCGCCATGCCCATCAGGCGCGCATTGAGCTTGTCCTGCATGTAGCCCTTGAGGATGCCGTTCTCGATCAACGTGGTGCATTCGGTCGGCGTGCCTTCGTCATCGACACTCAATGAGCCGCGGCGCCCCTCGAGGGTGCCGTCGTCGACGATGGTGCACAGGGGCGAAGCCACCTTCTCGCCGATCCGCCCACTGAATGCCGAGCTGCCTTTGCGGTTGAAGTCGCCTTCCAGGCCATGGCCGACCGCTTCGTGCAGCAGCACGCCCGACCAGCCGGACCCCAGAACCACTGGCAAGGTACCGGCCGGGGCCGGGATGGCTTCGAGGTTCACCAGTGCCTGGCGCAGCGCTTCGCGGGCATAGCCCATGACGCGGTCTTCAGTGAAGAAGCGGTAGTCGGTACGCCCACCGCCCCCCTGCCCGCCACGCTCGCGGCGGCCATTCTGCTCGACGATGACGCTGACGTTGAAACGCACCAGCGGGCGCACATCAGCGGCCAGGCTACCGTCAGCGGCGGCAATCAGGATGCGCTCCCAGACGCCGGCCATGCTTACGCTGACTTGCTGGATTCGCGGATCGAGGGCACGGGTGGCCGCATCCACACGCTTGAGCAGCTCGACCTTCTCGGCACGGCTGAGCACGTCCAGCGGGTTGTCCGGTGCATACAGCGCCGTCACGTCCTGGCTGCGGAACGCCTGGACCGTGCCGTGCTGGCCGGCGCGGGAAATCGAGCGGGCCGCACGGGCCGCCGAGGTCAGCGCCTCGAGGTTGATGGCATTGCTGTAGGCGAAGCCGGTCTTCTCACCGGACTGGGCACGCACACCGACGCCCTGGTCCAGGTTGAAGCTGCCTTCTTTGACGATGCCGTCCTCCAGCGCCCAGGTTTCCGAGATCTGGCCCTGGAAATACAGGTCCGCCGCATCGATGCCGGGGCCTGCCAGCTCGCCCAGCACGCTCTGCAGGCTGTCGAGGGTGAGTCCGCCCGGGGCCAGGAGTTGCTCGCTGACGGTGGATAACATCTGGCTCATAGTCACTCCGAGGTGTGCGCAGGCCGCAAGGCGTCCTGCGAGAAAAAGCGCCGGTGCGTGGTAACCGGCATGCGCGCCCGAATGGACGCCTGTTCATCAATGTCACGCTCGGCGAGCAAAACCGCTTCGCCTTGCGCCTGTTCTGCGACGATCCGCCCCCAAGGGTCGACGATCGCGGCGTGGCCATGGGTTTCCCGCGGGCCTGGGTGGGTACCGCCTTGAGCCGCCGCCAAAACATAGCACTGGGTTTCAATGGCCCGGGCGCGGATCAGCACTTCCCAATGCGCTGCGCCTGTGACCGCAGTAAAGGCAGCCGGTGCCGTGATCAACTCCGCCCCTGCGCTGCGCAAGGCGCTGTACAGCTCGGGGAAGCGCAGGTCGTAACACACGCTGAGCCCCAATCGGCCTAGCGGCGTATCGGCCACCACCACCTGCGCACCATGGGCATAGTCATCCGACTCGCGGTAGCGGCCCCGGTTGTCAGCCACATCCACGTCGAACAGATGCAGCTTGTCATAGCGCGCCACCACTTCGCCGTGTTCGTCGATGAGCAGCGAACAGGCATGAGCCTTGGCGTCAGGCTGGCCTTGTGGCGGCAACGGCAAGGTACCGGCAACAATCCATAATCTGAGGTCACGTGCGGTACGTTTCAACCACGGCAGGATCGGGCCTTCGCCCATGGCTTCGGCGCGGCCGATGGCGGCGGCATCCTTGCGGCCCATTGCCGCGAAGTTTTCCGGCAGCACCGCCAACCGAGCGCCGCCCAGGGCTGCCTGTTCGAGCAAGGCGCCTGCACGTTGCAGGTTGGCCAGCACATCGTCCTGGCTGACCATCTGGATGACCGCTGCCTTCATGGGCACTCCCGCAATTATTTATCGAACGGTTTCACAAACGTGATTTTAGGCTCTTTCACCGGTCCTTCGACGCGATAGTGCACACTGGCAAAACGCGACACACGGTCGCCGATCAGCCGGTCGACCAGGAACAGCGCGCCCCCGACCGCAGGCGCACCGACGATCAACGCGGCCAGTGGCAGGTTGTTGGTCACCGGCAGGGTCACCTGCAGGTTGGCAGCGACCCGATCGCGCACCAGGTCGAGGGTGCCATCGAGCTCAAAGTTGCTCGACGGCCCGGTCACGCTGATTGGCTCGCGGGTCACGTAGACGCCGCTACTGGCCACCAGCAGGCCCTTGACCCGGTCATAGGCCAGGCCCTTGTCGAACAGGTCGGAGAAGTCCAGCCGCAAGCGCCGGCCAATCGAGTTGAAGTTGAGCAGGCCGAACACACGCAGGGCCTGGGCGCCACCTTCCACCTCGACGAACTGACCGCTGCGCAAGGCCGCATCCATGCTGCCAGAGAAGCGCTTGAGGCCGACCCAGGCGGGCGAACCCGGCCAACGGCCATCCACATCCAGGCGGAAATCGCGACTGGTCACGGTCGGGGCGAACCCCCAGGCCTTGAGCACATCGGCCAGGTTCTTGCCATCGAGCCGGCCTTTGTACCAGCTGCTGGTAGCCCCCGTTTCGCCTTCCCAACCGCCGCTGCCATCGACATGCAAGCCTTTGAAGTCAAGCTCGATGTCTTGCGCAGCCACGCCCCGTGCGGTGGGGCGCAACTTCAGCCCGACATTGCCGAACAAGTCGTCGCCGCGGTACAGCTTGTCGATGCTCAGGTCCAGCGCCGGCACCTTGCGTGGGTCAAACGAGGCCAACGGGTCGGGGCCTTCTTCCGATTGGGTTTCAGCGGGGTCGGCGGGCGGCAGGCGCAATGTCTGCAGGCGCACCACCAGCGGCGCGGCCTTGGCATCCGGCAGGCGCGCGTTACCGATGACTTCCTTGCTGTCCAGGCGCAGGTCCCAGGCAGCGCCGCCCCGGGTCAGGCGCACGACGGCCTGGTTCAGGTCCATGCCGAAGGCCTTCAGCTGGCCGATGCTCAGGTCGACGCTCTGCAAGTTCTGCCGGGCATTGCCACCGGGGTCGTCACCCGCAAAGCGAGCGGCCTGTTCCTGCCAGGGGCCCAGGTCCAGGCTTTCCAGCCGCCCCTTGACCCGCAGCCCCTGAGCCGCTGGCAGCTGCGCCTGCCCGGCGCCAAGCAACAGTTCGCCACGGCCCTGGCCCAGCTTGTCGGCCGGTGCGGCGTAGGCGAAACGGGCCAGGTCGGCGTAAGCCGCATCGAATCGCCGCTCAGGCCCTTGCAGGTTCATGCCGAAACGACTGTCGCGGGTCTCCGCCGCCGCCTTGCCGAACGGAGCCGGCAGGTCGATGGTCAAGCCCTTGAGCGAAGAGGTGACGTTCAGGCTGTTATCACGACTGCCCAGATTGACTTGCAACTGGTACGGCAGGTCGCCTGAGGCGGGCAAGGTCTGCCTGAACTGCAACCAGTCGGTCAGGGACTTCAGCGAAGCCTGACCACTGGCGCTGATGCGCGTCTGCATCTGCCCGGGCTGGCCCTCGGCGGTGATTTGCGCAGTGACCGGCTTGCCGAACACCTGCAAGCTGATGTTCTTGCCGCTCAGCCCCTTGTCGAAGTCAAAGCTGAAGTCACCCTTGAGGCGCGTCAGGTCCAGGCTGGGCGGGGTCACCTTGAGACGTGCATCGGCAGTGGCGAAGTCCACCAGCACTTTTGGCCGCTCGCCATGGGCCAAGGGTACGTCGAGCTTCACATTGCCCTTGAGAGGGCCCTCGCCTTCCCAGCCGGCGAAGATCTCGCCAGTCCCGATCGGGGCTTCCTTGAGGATTTTCAAACCATCGCCAAGGCTGCCGTCGAAATTGCCGTCGAGGTACAGATGGCTGTGCTGGCCGCTGTCGACATGGGGAATATTCACGCTGACGTCGCTGACCTTGGTGTCGAGCAGCAAGCCCTTGCTGGCCTTGATGCGCACGCCGCTGTCTTCGATCAGCACATCGCCGTCCACCTGCTGCACCTGCGGCCAGCCAGGCTGGAAGTCGAGTGCGGCGTCGTGAACCTTGAAGAACAGGCTGATGCTGCGAGCCTCCGGCGTGGCGCCGTGGTTCAACGAACCCTGGTACTGGAAGTAGCCCTCGTCGACGTTGCCCTTGACGATGGCGCTGCGCAGCCATTCGTCTAGGGCCGGGCTCAGCACTTCGGGCAGGTACTTGGCGGTATAGCGGCCATCGCCTTCGGTCAGGCCGACACGCAGGTCCATGTAGCTTTCGGTGCCTTCGTCGAACAGCAGGCGAATCAGGAAATCGCCAGCAATCTTGCCCTCCTCGCCCAGCACCTTGAGGTAGGGGGCGACGAGGGTGAAACCATGCTTGTCGAGCGCCCAGGTCAGGCGCGCATTGGCCTTCTGGTATTGCCAGGGTTTGGCGAAGATCGGGTACAGGTGCAGCATGAATGCGTCAGTATCCAGACGCAGCTCGCCATGCCCGAGGTCGCCGCTGATGCTGCCGCTGACATTGCCGGCCGCCGGTGCGCCATGATAGGCATCGAAACCGACCCTCTCCAGGTTGGCGGCGAACTGCAGCCGCTGGTCGCCCTCGGCGTTTGGCCGTGCTTCGAGCCGGACGTTGCGCAGCGCCCCGGTGACGTTCAGCCCATCGACCACGGCCATGAGCTTGTCCGACAGGGGTGCCAGGGCATCGATCAGCGGGGTCAACGGGGTGAGGTCAAGGCGGTCGGCCTGCACCTGCCAGGTTTCGTCGACCGGGTCGTCACCCAGGCGCTGGTTTACTTGCAGATGCGATTCCCAGCGGCTCTTGCCGATGCTCGCCGCGAGTGAGTCCACCAGCACATCGAAACCCTGATCGCGGCGCTGGAACCAGGCGGTCAACGCGAGGTTGTCCAGGGCCACCGCCTTGCGCTCGGCGTAGGCACCGCGCAGTTGCGGTGCGTTGAGGCGCACCACTGCCTGCTGCAACTGGCCCTTGCTCCAGTCGACCCAGAACTCGCCACCGGCCTTCAGCGCTTCCGCCCGCCACTGGCCCAGCAAAGCAGGCGGCAACCACCGCGCCCAGTCGCTCTGCGGCAGGCTCAGGTAGGCCTCGACCGCGCCATCGCGCCAAGCCTTGGCATTTGCCCGGCTGCGCAGATTGAGCGCCAGCGGCTGGCCGTCGGGCAAGGTCGCCCGCAGGTCGAGAGCCTGGCGTGAAGCCCCGGCTTGCAGGCCGACGCTGACATAGGTAAGGGTCAACGGGTCGCGCTGCCAGGGCTGCAGGGTGACCTGGCTGTCGAACACATCGATGCGGCCCAATTGACGCAAGCGCTGCAGCAACTCGGCAGGATCCAGCGGCGCGTCATCCTTTTTAGGCAACCCTTCAAGGGCCCAGCCACCCTGCTCGTCCTCGCGCAGAATCAGTTGCAGGCCACCGAGTTCGATGCGTGCCAGGCGCACTTCACGGGAGGTCAGGCTGGCCCACAGGTCCGGTACCACCTTGACGTCATCCAGGCGCAGGGCCGATGCGCCCTCGCCCAGTTGCAGGTCACGCACGCGCAATACCGGCGCCAGGCCGCTCCAGCGCCCTTCCAGGGCCCCGACATGCACGGGTAGCCCAAGCGCCTGTTCAGCCTTGCTCTCGACGTCGCCACGGTATTCGGCCACCAGCGGCACCAGCTCGCGGCCGAGGCTGACATACAATGCCACCAGCACCGCGAGCAAGGCACAGATGCCCAGCCCCCAACGGGTCAAGGCGACAAGAACGCGGTTCAGACGTCCCATGGCCATGGCCCTCCAGGTCGTTTATCCATGATGGCCCGACGTGCCGGTCTTGCCAGCCAGCGCCATCCGGGGCGGGTATCAGAAAGCCTCAGAGCAGCACCACATCGTATTGTTCCTGCGAATACATCGACTCGACCTGAAAGCGAATGGTTCGGCCAATGAAGGTCTCCAGTTCGGCAACGTTGCCGGACTCTTCGTCCAGCAGGCGATCGACCACCTTTTGATTGGCCAGCACACGATAACCCTCAGCCTGGTAGGCACGGGCTTCGCGGAGGATCTCGCGGAAGATCTCGTAACAGATGGTCTCGGGGGTCTTCAGCTTGCCGCGCCCCTGACAGGCGATGCATGGCTCGCAGAGAACCTGTTCGAGGCTCTCACGGGTGCGCTTGCGGGTCATCTGCACCAGGCCCAGCTCGGTGATGCCGATGATGTTGGTCTTGGCATGATCCCGCTCCAGCTGCTTTTCCAGGGTGCGCAGCACCTGGCGCTGGTGCTCTTCGTCTTCCATGTCGATGAAGTCGATGATGATGATCCCGCCGATGTTGCGCAGGCGCAGCTGCCGAGCGATGGCCGTGGCGGCTTCGAGGTTGGTCTTGAAGATGGTTTCTTCCAGGTTGCGGTGGCCGACGAACGCACCGGTATTGACGTCAATGGTGGTCATTGCCTCGGCCGGGTCGACCACCAGGTAGCCACCGGACTTGAGCGGCACCTTGCGCTCCAGGGCGCGCTGGATTTCGTCCTCGACCCCGTACAGGTCGAAGATTGGCCGCTCGCCTGGATAATGCTCCAGGCGATCAGCGATCTCCGGCATCAGCTCGGCGACGAACTGCGTGGTTTTCTGGAAGGTTTCCCGCGAGTCGATACGAATTTTCTCGATCTTCGGGTTGACCAGGTCACGCAGCGTGCGCAGGGCCAGGCCGAGGTCTTCATAAATGACCGTGGGCGCGCCGCAGGTCTGGATCTGGCTGCCGATCTGCTCCCACAGGCGGCGCAGGTAACGGATGTCCTGGAGGATTTCTTCAGCCCGCGCCCCCTCGGCAGCGGTACGCAGGATGAAGCCCCCGGCGTCCTTGATGTTCTCGCTGTTCATACAGTCGCTGACCACCTGCTTGAGGCGCTCGCGTTCGGCTTCGTCTTCGATCTTCAGGGAAATGCCGACATGGCTGCTGCGGGGCATGTACACCAGGTAACGCGAGGGGATCGACAGCTGCGTGGTCAGGCGTGCACCCTTGGTGCCGATCGGATCTTTGGTCACCTGCACCACCAGGGCCTGGCCCTCGTGCACCAGTGCGGTGATGTTCTCCACCGCCGAGCCTTCACGCTGGGATATTTCCGACGCATGGATGAACGCCGCGCGCTCCAGGCCGATGTCGACGAATGCCGCCTGCATGCCCGGCAGCACCCGCACGACCTTGCCCTTGTAGATATTGCCGACGATGCCGCGGCGCTGGGTGCGCTCGACGTGCACTTCCTGCAGCACCCCGTTTTCCACCACCGCCACGCGTGATTCCATCGGGGTGATGTTGATCAGGATCTCTTCACTCATGGCAGGCTCTCGTCAAAGGTCTTCGGTAATGATGGATCGCGCGTGCTGGGCTGGCTACCGCTGGTTTGTTACCTCTGGCAAAAGTGCCGGTATCTGCCAGCAGGCGATACCGAACCGGGCGAGCATCTCGGCCGTTTCGCTCAAGGGCAGGCCAACCACCGCCGAGTAACTGCCGTCGAGCCCGGTGACGAATATTGCACCCAGGCCCTGGATGGCGTAGCCCCCCGCCTTGTCCGCAGGCTCGCCACTGGCCCAGTAGCGCTCGGCTTCAGCGCCATCGACAGGGCGAAAACGCACGACACTGCTGACACACCGGCTTTCGCAATGCTGGCCATCGTTCAAGGCCACGGCCGTCAGCACCTGATGCTCTCGGCCAGCCAGGTCGGCCAGCATCGTCAAGGCCTGTTCACGGTTTTCAGGCTTGCCCAGAATGCGGCCATCGAGCACCACCGCCGTGTCGGCGCCAAGCACCACGGCAGGGCCTTGCAGGGTAGCCAGGCCAGCTTCGGCCTTGGCCCGGGCCAGGCGCTCGACATAGGCCTCGGCGCTTTCGCCCGGCAGCGGGGTTTCATCGACGGGGGCACTGATGACGGTGAACGGCACGCCGATCTGGCCGAGCAGTTCACGCCGGCGCGGTGAGCCGGAGGCGAGGTAGAGTGGTTTCATCTGGACATCTCCCTGTCAGTGGCAGCGCCGTCAGTTGATGCGCAAACGTCGGCGCAGGTCGCGCAGGGCGAAGCTGATCCATGGCCAGAGCAAGGCACTGATCACGGCTGGCCAGACCAGCGCCAAGGTTGGCAGGCGATTGCCGGTGAGCGCACTGAGCCACAGCTGGATCAGCTGGGCGATACCGAAGATCACCAGGATCACCAGGCTCTGCTGCCACAGCGGGAACATGCGCAGGCGCTGCTGCAGCGACAGCACGAGGAACGTGATGAGCGTGAGGATGAGCGCGTTCTGCCCCAGCAAGGTGCCGTACAGCACGTCCTCGGCCAGCCCCAGAATGAAAGCGGTGGTCATGCCCACCTTGCCTGGCACGTTCAAGGTCCAGAACGACACCAGCATCGCCAGCCACATGGGCCGGAACACTTCAAGGAACTGCGGCATGGGTGAAACGCTGAGCAGCAGGCCGATGGCGAACGTCAGCCAGATGACCCAACCGTGGTTGCGGCGCGACTTGGCCATCATTGCCTCCGGGGATGGGCGGGCGCCGCAGGCGCGGCGGCAGGGTTGCCGGGCGCTGCAGCCGGGGCCGCAGGCGCCTGACCCGTAGCGGCCGGCGCCGCTGGCTGTGCCGGGGCTGGGGCAACTGCCGGCTGCTCGGCATTGGCAGCAGGTTGGCCAGTGCCCTTGCGATCGGCCTCTTCCTGGGCGATGGCTGCTTCGGTGGCCCGCTGCTCCGGTGTCCGGCGGTCACTGAACACCAGCAACATGTAGCGGCTGCGGTTGAGCGCGGCGGTTGGAATGGCGCGGACGATGGCAAACGGCTGCCCGGAATCGTGGATCACTTCGTTGACCGTGGCCACCGGGTAGCCGGCCGGGAAACGCTGGCCCATGCCAGAGCTCACCAGCAGGTCACCTTCCTTGATGTCGGCGGTGTCGGCGACATGGCGCAATTCGAGGCGCTCCGGGTTGCCGGTGCCGCTGGCGATGGCGCGCAGGCCGTTGCGGTTGACCTGCACCGGAATGCTGTGGGTCGTGTCGGTCAACAGCAGGACCCGCGAGGTATACGGCATCAGCTCGACCACCTGGCCCATCAGGCCACGGGCATCGAGTACCGGCTGCCCCAGGAACACACCATCGCGCTCACCCTTGTTGATCAGAATGCGGTGGGTGAACGGATTGGGGTCGACGCCGATCAGCTCGGCCACTTCGACCTTTTCGTTGACCAGCGCCGAGGAGTTGAGCAACTCACGCAAGCGCACGTTCTGCTCCGTCAGGGCCGCCAGCTTCTGCAGGCGCCCTTGAAGCAGCAGGGCTTCGGTCTTGAGTTTTTCGTTTTCAGCGATCAGCTCGGTGCGGCTGCCGAACTGGCCGGCCACGCCTTGCCACATCCGCTGCGGCAGGTCGGTGATCCAGTACGATTCCATGAGCACCAGGCCCATCTGGCTGCGCACCGGCTTGAGCACGTCGAAACGCGCGTCGACAACCATCAGCGCGACCGACAGCACTACCAGTACCAGCAGGCGAACGCCCAGCGAAGGGCCCTTGGAGAAAAGCGGTTTAATGGGCCGTTCCTCGTGGACGACTCAGGAGGTCATTGGACATGGGACAACGCACCAGCCTGGTTGCGGGTTGACGGAAACGACGCCGCGATGGACGCCAGCCAGCGCATACAGGTAGCACTGCGCGTGCTACCTGTAAACCGGGCTTTCGAAAGCAGCGGGGGATCACTCGCTGGAGAGCAGGTCCATCGCGTGCTTGTCCATCATCTCCAGAGCGCGGCCACCGCCACGGGCGACACAGGTCAGCGGGTCTTCGGCGACGATCACCGGCAGGCCGGTTTCCTGCGCCAGCAGCTTGTCGAGGTCACGCAGCAGCGCGCCACCACCGGTCAGCACCAGGCCGCGCTCGGCGATGTCGGAGGCCAGCTCCGGCGGCGATTGCTCCAGGGCGCTCTTGACCGCCTGGACGATGGTCGCCAGGGATTCCTGCAGGGCTTCCAGGACTTCGTTGGAGTTCAGGGTGAAGGCGCGTGGTACGCCCTCGGCCAGGTTACGGCCGCGCACGTCGACTTCGCGCACCTCGCCGCCCGGGTAGGCGGTGCCGATTTCCTGCTTGATGCGCTCGGCGGTGGACTCGCCGATCAGGCTGCCGTAGTTGCGGCGCACATAGGTGACGATGGCTTCGTCGAAGCGGTCGCCGCCAACCCGGACGGACTCGGCATAGACCACGCCGTTCAGCGAGATCAGTGCGATTTCGGTGGTACCGCCACCGATATCGACGACCATCGAGCCACGGGCTTCTTCGACCGGCAGGCCGGCACCAATGGCAGCGGCCATCGGCTCTTCGATCAGGAACACTTCACGGGCACCGGCACCCAGGGCCGACTCGCGAATGGCGCGGCGCTCGACCTGGGTCGATTTGCACGGCACGCAGATCAGCACGCGCGGGCTGGGCTGCAGGAAGCTGTTTTCGTGAACCTTGTTGATGAAGTACTGCAACATTTTTTCACAAACGCTGAAGTCGGCGATGACGCCGTCCTTCATCGGACGAATGGCAGCAATGTTGCCAGGCGTGCGGCCCAGCATGCGCTTGGCTTCGGTACCGACGGCGACGACGCTTTTCTGGTTGCCGTGGGTACGGATGGCAACAACCGAGGGCTCATTCAGGACGATACCGCGCTCACGCACGTAAATAAGGGTGTTGGCAGTCCCCAGGTCGATGGAAAGATCGCTGGAAAACATGCCACGCAGTTTCTTGAACATGGGAAAGTGACCCTGGGGAAAGCGTGGGTAAAAAAGTGCGGCAAACTCTAACAATGGCAGGGATTTTGGGCAAGGAGCCAATATGTTAAATTGGCTGTTTTTCCGAGCACGCCAGCAGATGATCGCGGCCGTTGGACCGCCAAAATGCTGACATGTTCCTCACCGCGGACCCTATTCGGTTCTTTGTTTCCCCTGGAGATCACCATGGCGCTTGAACGCAGCGACGTGGAAAAGATTGCCCATCTGGCCCGTCTGGGCCTGAATGAAGGCGAACTGCCACGCATTACTGACGCCCTGAACAGCATTCTCGGCCTGGTCGACCAGATGCAAGCGGTCGACACCAACGGCATCGAGCCCCTGGCCCACCCCCTGGAGGCCAGCCAGCGCCTGCGTCCCGACCAGGTCACCGAAAGCAACCAGCGCGACGCCTACCAGGCCATCGCACCAATGACCGAAAGCGGTCTGTACCTGGTTCCGAAAGTCATCGAGTAAGGGATAGAGCCTGCCATGCATGAATTGACCCTGGCCGAGATCGCCCGCGGACTCGCCGACAAGTCGTTTTCCTCCGAAGAGCTGACCGGCGCCCTGCTGGCGCGCGTCAAGCAGATCGACCCACAGATCAACAGCTTCATCAGCGTCACCGAAGAGTTGGCCCTGAGCCAGGCGCGTGCTGCCGACGCCCGTCGCGCCGCTGGCGAAACCGGTGCACTGCTCGGCGCACCGATCGCCCACAAGGACCTGTTCTGCACCCTCGGCGTGCGCACCAGCTGCGGCTCGAAGATGCTCGACAACTTCAAGGCGCCGTATGACGCCACCGTGGTCGCCAAGCTGGCCGAAGCCGGCATGGTCACCCTGGGCAAGACCAACATGGACGAATTCGCCATGGGTTCGGCCAACGAGTCCAGCCACTACGGCGCGGTGAAGAACCCGTGGAACCTCGAGCACGTGCCAGGCGGCTCGTCCGGCGGTTCCGCGGCAGCCGTGGCCGCGCGCCTGCTGCCGGCCACCACCGGCACCGACACCGGTGGCTCGATCCGCCAGCCGGCGGCACTGACCAACCTCACCGGCCTCAAGCCGACCTACGGTCGCGTGTCGCGCTGGGGCATGATTGCCTACGCCTCCAGCCTCGACCAGGGTGGCCCGCTGGCGCGCACCGCCGAAGACTGCGCCCTGCTGCTGCAAGGCATGGCCGGCTTCGATGCCAAGGACTCCACCAGCATCGACGAGCCGGTGCCGGACTACAGCGCCGCCCTCAACGGCTCGCTGCAGGGCCTGCGCATCGGCCTGCCGAAGGAGTATTTCGGTGCCGGCCTCGACCCGCGCATCGCCGAGCTGGTCCAGGCCAGCGTCAAGGAGCTGGAAAAGCTCGGTGCGGTGGTCAAGGAAATCAGCCTGCCGAACATGCAGCATGCCATTCCGGCGTACTACGTGATCGCGCCGGCAGAAGCCTCCTCCAACCTGTCGCGCTTCGACGGTGTGCGCTTCGGCTACCGCTGCGAAGAGCCGAAAGACCTGACCGACCTGTACAAGCGCTCCCGTGGCGAAGGCTTCGGTACCGAAGTGCAGCGCCGCATCATGGTCGGCACCTACGCCCTGTCGGCCGGCTACTACGACGCCTACTACGTCAAGGCGCAGCAGATCCGCCGCCTGATCAAGAACGACTTCATGGCCGCCTTCGCCGAGGTCGACCTGATCCTCGGCCCGACCACGCCGAACCCGGCCTGGAAGCTTGGCGCCAAGAGCAGCGACCCGGTCGCCGCCTACCTGGAAGACGTCTACACCATCACCGCCAACCTGGCGGGCCTGCCAGGCCTGTCGATGCCAGCCGGCTTCGTCGATGGCCTGCCGGTCGGCGTGCAGCTGCTGGCACCGTACTTCCAGGAAGGCCGCCTGCTCAACGTCGCGCACCGTTACCAGCAAGTCACCGACTGGCACACCCGCGCCCCTAACGGCTTCTGAGGAATTCACACATGCAATGGGAAGTTGTGATCGGGCTGGAGATTCATACCCAGCTGGCCACCCAGTCGAAGATCTTCTCCGGCAGCGCCACCACCTTCGGCTCCGAGCCGAACACCCAGGCCAGCCTGGTTGACCTGGGGATGCCCGGCGTACTGCCGGTGCTGAACCAGGAAGCCGTGCGCATGGCCTGCATGTTCGGCCTGGCGATCGATGCCGAAATCGGCAAGCGTAACGTGTTCGCGCGCAAGAACTACTTCTACCCGGACCTGCCCAAGGGCTACCAGATCAGCCAGATGGACCTGCCGATCGTCGGCAAGGGCCACTTGGACATCGCCCTGGAAGACGGCACCATCAAGCGCATCGGCGTCACCCGTGCCCACCTCGAGGAAGATGCCGGCAAGAGCCTGCACGAAGACTTCAGCGGCTCGACCGGCATCGACCTGAACCGCGCCGGCACCCCGCTGCTGGAAATCGTCTCCGAGCCGGACATGCGCAGCGCCAAGGAAGCCGTGGCCTACGTCAAGGCCATCCACGCGCTGGTGCGCTACCTGGGTATCTGCGACGGCAACATGGCCGAAGGCTCGCTGCGCTGTGACTGCAACGTGTCGATCCGGCCGAAAGGCCAGGCCGAATTCGGTACCCGCTGCGAGATCAAGAACGTCAACTCGTTCCGTTTCATCGAGCGCGCGATCAACAGCGAGATCCAGCGCCAGATCGACCTGATCGAGGACGGCGGCAAGGTTGTCCAGGAAACCCGCCTGTACGACCCGAACAAGGACGAGACCCGCTCCATGCGCAGCAAGGAGGAGGCTAACGACTACCGTTACTTCCCCGACCCGGACCTGCTGCCGGTGGTGATCGAGGACAGCTTCCTCGAAACCGTCCGCGCCGGCCTGCCGGAGCTGCCACCACAAAAGGTCGAGCGCTTCCAGAGCCAGTACGGCCTGTCGGCCTACGACGCCAACGTGCTGGCTTCCAGCCGCGAACAGGCGGATTACTTCGAAGAAGTGGCGAAGATCGGTGGCGACGCCAAGCTGGCCGCCAACTGGGTCATGGTCGAACTGGGTAGCCTGCTGAACAAGCTGGGCATCGAAATTGATCAGGCGCCGGTCAGCGCCGCGCACCTGGGCGGCATGCTGCTGCGCATCCGTGACAACACCATCAGCGGCAAGATCGCCAAGACCGTGTTCGAGGCGATGGCCGCGGGTGAAGGCGATGCCGACAGCATCATCGAGAGCAAGGGCCTCAAGCAGGTCACCGATACCGGTGCGATCGACAAGATGCTCGATGAAGTGCTCGCTGCCAACGCCGAGCAGGTCGAACAGTATCGTGCCGCTGACGAGGCCAAGCGCGGCAAGATGTTCGGCTTCTTCGTCGGCCAGGCGATGAAGGCCTCCAAAGGCAAGGCCAACCCGGGGCAGGTGAACCAACTGCTCAAGGCCAAGCTCGAAGGGTGAGCTGAAAAAAGCGGCGAGGGCCTTGCCCTCGATCGCGGATGAATCCGCTCCTACAGAGAACAGCGACATGCCTGTAGGAGCGGATTCATCCGCGATGGGCCGCACAGCGGCCCCAATGCACCGGAGCATCCCAATTGCTGAAACGATCCCTAGGTACCCTCGCCCTCTTCTCCTTCCTGGCCGGTTGCGCCAGCCACGACATCGACCCCCGCGGTTACAACGAAACCGGCACCGCGTCCTATTACGGCTCGCGCCACCATGGCAAACGCACTGCCAGCGGCGAACCGTTCAACCAGCACGGCCTCACCGCGGCCCACCGCAGCCTGCCATTCGGCAGCCGGGTGCTGGTCACCAACCTGGCCAACGATCGCAGCGTGGTGGTCCGCATCAACGACCGCGGCCCGCATACCCGAGGCCGGCTGATCGACCTGTCACGTGCTGCAGCAGAAAAAATCGGCATGCTCCGTAGCGGAACGGCGCGCGTCCGGGTACAAGGTCTGAGCGATTGACCTGTCACCTGCCCTGACTGGAGCTCCATCATTTTCGACCTGGCCACCCTCCCTACCTTCAGCCTGCTGCAAATGGGCGCTGCCCTGCTGCTGCTGATCGCCGGTGCCGAACTGCTGGTGCGTGCGGCGCTGCGCCTGGCCGAACGCCTGCGCGTGCGCCCCTTGATCATCGGCCTTAGCCTGGTGGCCTTCGGCAGTACTGCACCGCAGCTGACCGTAAGCCTGCAAGCCGCCTATCAAGGTGCGCCCGACGTGGCCGTGGGCAGCGTGATCGGCAGCAACATCTTCAACGTACTGGTCATCCTCGGCCTGGCCGCGCTGATCATTCCACTGCGGGTATCGCGCCAGCTGGTGCGCCTGGACATCCCGCTGATGATTGCCGCCAGCGCCCTGGTCTATGCGCTCTGTGGCAATGGCCACCTGGGCCGGGCCGAAGGGTTGCTGTTGCTGCTCGCCCTGGCGGGCTACCTGGCCATGCTCTGGCACCAGTCGCGCCACTATGCCCGCACCTATCCGGCCCAGGATGCCGCTGTAGCCAGCGCTGGGCGCTTCTGGTCCGGGGCGCTGCTACAGGTGCTGTTCGGCCTTGGCCTGTTGAGCCTGGCCGGCCACCTGCTGCTGGAGGCGGCCATTGAAGTGGCCACCGATCTCGGACTGTCCGAGCGGGTCATCGGCCTGACGGTGGTCGCCGTGTGTACATCCCTGCCCGAGCTTGCCGCCGCGCTGATTGCCGCCATTCGCGGCGAACGGGAGATTGCCGTCGGCACGGTGATCGGCAGCAATCTGTTGAACTTGCTGGGAGTGCTCGGCCTGACCGCACTGATCACACCCGAGCCGTTGACCATCTCGCCCAATGCGCTGGCATTCGACCTGCCGGTGATGCTGGGTGTCGCGGCCCTGAGCCTGCCGGTGTTCTATTCCGGCTACCGGATCACCCGCAGCGAGGGGCTGGTGTTCCTCTGCCTGTACCTGGTCTATGGCCTGCATGTGGCAGCCTTCACCATGGGTATGCCACTGGCCGGGCGGCTGGAGCGGTTGATGCTGTTCTATGTGCTGCCGGTGCTGGGCACGGTGTTGCTGTACACCACGGCCCGAGCCTGGCGCAGGCAGCACTGACAGGGCAGGCCTGCTTTGACTATCTTCCCTGCCGAGCCTTCTTCAGCTTGAAGGCCAGCCACAGCACCGCAATCCACGCCGGGATCAGGACCACCGAGATGCGGATCGGCGGGGTCAGGTACATCACCACCAGAATCAGCACGATGAATGCCAGGCACAGGTAGTTGGTCAGCGGGTGCCCCCAGCTCTGGTAGAACGGGTTGATCCCGGCCGCCAGCTTGGCCTTGCGGAACTTCAGGTGGGTAATGCTGATGCTGGCCCAGTTGATCACCAGCGCCGACACCGCCAACGCCATCAGCAGGCCGAACGCCTCGCCAGGCATCAGGTAGTTGATCAGCACGCACATGCCGGTCGCAAAGGCTGAAACTGCCAACGCCGTCAGGGGCACGCCGCTGCGGCTGACCTTGAGCAACTGGCGCGGCGCATCACCCTGGCTGGCCAGGCCGAACAGCATGCGACTGTTGGCGTACACACAGCTGTTGTACACCGACAACGCAGCGGTCAACACCACGATGTTGAGGATGGTCGCCACCAGGTCGCTGTCCAGTTCGTGGAAGATCATCACGAACGGGCTGCCGCCTTGCACCACCTTCTGCCAAGGGTACAGCGACAGCAGCACGGCCAGGGCACCGATGTAGAAGATCAGGATGCGGTAGACCACCTGGTTGGTCGCCTTGGGGATGCTCTGGCGCGGGTTGTCGGCCTCGGCGGCGGTAATGCCGACCAGCTCCAGGCCACCGAAGGAGAACATGATCACCGCCAGCGCCATCACCAGCCCGGTCACGCCATTGGGAAAGAACCCGCCGTATTGCCACAGGTTGGCCACGCTGGCATCCGGGCCGCCGTGGCCACTGGCGAGCATCCAGGCGCCGAAACCGATCATGCTGACGATCGCTACCACCTTGACCAAGGCGAACCAGAACTCCATTTCGCCGTAGACCTTCACCTGGGTGAGGTTGATCAGGTTGATCACCACGAAGAAGATCGCCGCCGTGGCCCAGGTCGGGAACGCCGGCCACCAGTACTGCACATAGATACCCACGGCCGTGAGCTCGGCCATGCCGACCAGCACGTACACCACCCAATAGTTCCAACCGGAAACGAACCCGGCGAACTCGCTCCAGTATTGGTGGGCGAAGTGGCTGAAGCTGCCGGCGACAGGCTCCTCGACCACCATCTCTCCCAATTGGCGCATGATGAAGAAGGCCATCAGGCCGGCGATGGCGTAGCCCAGCAAAACGGCGGGACCCGCCAGCTGGATGGTCTGGGCGATGCCCAGAAACAGCCCGGTACCGACGGCACCACCCAGCGCAATCAGCTGGATATGGCGATTCTTCAGCCCGCGCTTCAGCGGCTCGGGCGTGCTCTGGTCTTGCATGAAGTATCCTTTGGCTCAGTGAGGCAGTGTTGTTGCTGTTGTTTTGCAGTCAAGGATCTAGATCCATCCGCCCCACTGCAATATGAAAATACCAATATTGGTGGTGATCGCCGCCATTAACGTGGTTATCACGATGATCGAGGCCGCCAGTTCATGGTTGCCGTTGGCGGCGCGGGCCATGACGTAGCTGGCCGCCGCCGTCGGGCTGCCGATGTAGAGGAACAGGATGCCCAGCTCGGCCCCCCGGAAGCCGCACAACCAGGCCCCCAAGGTGCCGATCAGCGGCAGCAGCACCATCTTCACCAGGCTCGCATCGATGGCCAGCCTGCCGCTGTCGCGCAGGGCCGCCAACGACAGGGTGCCACCGATGCAGATCAGCGCCAGCGGCAGGGTCATCTGCGCCAGGTAGTCGCCCGACGTCAGCAGCCAGTTCGGCAGCGGCACCTGGCCGTAGGCCAAGGGCGTGGCCACCAGCACACTGATGATCAGCGGATTGCTCAGGATGCTCTTGCAGATGCTCCACGGGTCGGACTTGAGGTCCGGGCTGTACACCGCCAGCACCACCGCCGACAGGGAGTTGTACATGAGGATCACCAGGCCGGCGAGCACCGCCCCCAGGGAGATGCCGTAATCGCCATAGAGGCTCGCAGCCAGGGCCAGGCCGATCACGCCGTTGTTGCCGCGGAACGCACCCTGGGTGTAGATGCCACGGTCGGCCAGAGGGCTGCGCCAGATGGCCATGCCCCAGGCCACGGCAAAGCCGACCAGGGTGGCGACCACGAAGTAGAGGATGACCCTGGGCTGTACCGCGGTGGCCAGGTCGGCGTGGTAGATGCCGAGGAACAGCAACGCTGGCATGCAGACGTTGAACACCAGCTGCGAGGCGACGCGGTTGAAGTTGTCGTCGATCAGGTGGATACGTTTGAGCAGCACGCCCATGAACAGCATGGCGAAGACGGGGGCCGTGATGTTCAGCGTCTGGATAAGAAGGGCGAGCATGCGCAAGCGGTCCTGATGGGGGTTGCCGTTAGGCGGCTAATGATACGCCAACGCGTCAGGAAATGCGGGGATCGAGCAGGACTTTAAACAAGCTTCTGTCTGTGCCGGCCTCTTCGCGGGTAAACCCGCTCCTACAGGGATCGCATATACCCTGTGGGAGCGGGTTCACCCGCGAAAGGGCCGGTACAGGCGGCTGAAGGTCAGCGGCGAACCGGGCGCTTCTGCAATTTGCGCTGCAGGGTGCGACGGTGCATGCCCAGCGCCCGCGCAGTGGCGGAGATATTGCCCTCGTGCTCATTCAGCACGCGCTGGATGTGCTCCCATTGCAGACGGTCTACCGACATCGGGTTTTCCGGCACCAGCGAGTCCAGGTCGGCATGTTCCGACAGCAGTGCCGCCAGCACGTCGTCGGCGTCGGCCGGCTTGCACAGGTAGTTGCAGGCACCGCGCTTGACCGCCTCGACGGCGGTGGCGATGCTCGAGTAACCGGTCAGGATCACCACGCGCATCTCCGGGTCCAGCTGCAGCAGCTTGGGCAGCAGCACCAGGCCCGAGTCGCCTTCCATCTTGAGGTCCAGCGTGGCGTAGTCCGGCAGGTCCTGCTGGGCCAGAAGCAGGCCTTCCTCGGCAGAGCTGGCAGTGCTCACACGGAAACCGCGGCGGCTCATGGCCCGGGCCATGACCCGGGTAAAGGTGGCGTCATCGTCCACCAGCAACAGGTGCGGCAGCTCTTCGCCTTCGACCTGGTTTTCTTCGCTCATCATTCATCTCCTCGCTTGCCATGGGGCAGGCGCAGTTCGGTCAGGGTGCCACCCTGTTCATGACTATAGAGTTTCACCGAACCGCCCGCACGGGTCACGCTGGCCTTGCTCAAGAACAGGCCCAGGCCGAAGCCTTTGCCTTTGGTGGTAATGAAGGGTTTGCCGATTGCTTCGGCGATGGCCGGCGGTACACCCGGGCCATGGTCGCGGATGCTGATCAGGATGTCCTGGGCGTCCCAGTCAAGGGTCACCTGCAGGTCATCGGGGCAGGCATCGGCGGCATTGTTCAACAGGTTCAGCAGCGCCTGGGTCAGGTCCGGTGGCGGCGTCAGGCGCGGCACCAGGCCGTCGCGCAGGCGCTGGAAGCGGTAGCTGGCCTCCGGGCGCATCAGGTGCCAGCGGTTCAACGCTTCGTCGAGCCAGGCGGTGACGTCCTGTTCGACCACCGCCAGACGGCGGTTGGCCTCGGCGGCGCGCACCAGTTGCTGCAGGGTTTCCTTGCACAGCTTGACCTGGTCCTGAAGGATCTGCAGGTCTTCCTGAAGCAGTGGGTCGGTGTGGTCCTGGCGCATTTCATTGAGCAGCACGCTCATGGTCGCCAAGGGGGTGCCCAGTTCGTGGGCCGCGCCGGCAGCCTGGGTGGCCACGGCCAGCAACTGTTCGTCACGCAGGCTTTCTTCGCGGCGCTCGGAGCGCAGTTGCTCCTGACGGCGCAGTTCCTCGGCCATGCGCGCGGCAAAGAAGGTGATCACGGCGGCGGCCAGGGCGATACTCAGCCACATGCCGTAGACCTGCATCTTGTCCCGCGCCATCGGCAGCCCCTCGAGCGGGTAGAACTGCACCAGCAGCAGGCTGTAGGCGGTCAGGGCGATGCCCGAGAGGATCAGCGAATACAGCCACGGCAAGGTCACCGCAGCGATGGCCAGCGGCACCAGGTAATAGGATACGAACGGGTTGGTCGAGCCACCCGAGTAGTACAGCAAGGCACTGTGGATCAGCAGGTCGCAGGCCAGCTGCAAGGCATATTCGGTCTCGGTGACCGGCAGCGACAGGCGCAGGCGCAGGGCAGTGAAGGCGCAGAGCAGCGACGACAGGGCCAGGGTCGCAGCCAACGAAAGCCATGGCAGTGGCAGCAGGTCGGTCCAGTAGGCGACGCCCACGGAGCCTGCCTGGGCGGCCAGGACCAGAACGCGAATGACAGTCAGGCGCCAGAGGTTCTGGCGTGTTGCGGACAGCGGTTGTGCGGCGGCGAGCATGCGCTCTCCCGATGTGTGCTCCAGTAAAATCGGCTGGAGTATACCGAAGCCGGGCGCCCCACTGCAGCGATGCGGCAAAGCGCCACACTTTGTCACATGTTCATGGTGGCACTTTTGAACCCACTACACGGGTCCCGGTCTGATGGGCCATGCGTGGAAAGGATGACCTCAACCCACGCCTATCATTGCCAAGGAGTAACACATGCACATTCCACGTCGCGGCGCAGCCCTGATCCTGTCCTGTGGCCTGCTCGCCAGCCTGCCGGCCCTGGCGGCCGACGAACCGCGTTACAACCAGGTATCGTTGCGCGCCGAAGTCAGCAAGGAAGTGGCGCGCGACCTGATGGTCGTGACCCTCTACAGCGAAGCGCAGAATACCGACCCCGGCAAGCTCGCCAAGCAAATCACCGAAACCATGAACAAGGCCGTGCAGCAGGCGCGCCAGGTCAAGGACGTGAAAATCAGCCAGGGCAGCCGCAACAGCTACCCGGTGTATGACAGCAAAGGGCAGAAGATAACCGGCTGGCGTGAACGCGCCGAGCTGCGCCTGGAAGGTGCCGATTTCCCGGCCCTGTCCCAGCTCACCGCCGACCTGCTGCAGGACCTGAAGATGGGCAGCATGGACTTCTCCATCGCCCCGGCCACGCGCAAGGCCAGCGAAGACGAGCTGCTCAAGGATGCGGTCAATGCGTTCAAGGCCCGCGCACAGCTGGCCACCGAAGCATTGGGCGGCAAGGGCTATAAAGTGGTCAGCCTGAACCTGAACAGCTCCGGTTACCCACGCCCTTACCTGCGTAGCGCGCCGATGGCGATGAAGGCCATGGGCGCTGACGAGGCCGCGCCAGCACCGGATATCGAGGCGGGTACCAGTGAAGTCAGCATGAATGCCGATGGGCTGATCGAAGTGCAGATGCCCTAAGCGACCACAAAAATCCTGTGGGAGCGGCCTTGTGTCGCGAAAGGGGCGCGCAGCGGCCCCAAGATCTCGGCTGAACCGCTATATTGCCGGGGCCGCCTTGCGGCCCTTCGCGACGCAAGGCCGCTCCCACAGGGATCGCGTCAAATTCAAGCTTTTCAGATATTTCCTACGCACCATAGAGGTGCGTCCTACACTCTCCCCCGCACCGAAACATCTCGCAAAAAGCCATCATTTCGCCCGCGCAAACGTTCAACTTCGCTGAAAGTTATACGAATGCGACATCCATGTACGCTCGTACTACTTTTCTGACGCCAACTATCCTTCTCCCTGTTGCATTGGGAATACCCCCTGCATAAGTATCCGCAGGTCGGCTCACGAGGCCACCTCAACCCCAAAAATGACAACAATGAGGCCACCATGCTCAAACACGCAGTCATTCCGTTCCTGCTAGGTGCAGGCTTGCTCGCCGGTGCTCCACTGGCCCAGGCCGCGTCCAACCTGGTGTTCTGCTCCGAAGGCAGCCCGGCCGGCTTCGACCCGGGGCAATACACCACCGGAACCGACTTCGACGCCTCGGCCGAGACCGTGTTCAACCGCCTGACCCAGTTCGAACGCGGCGGCACCGCGGTCATCCCGGGCCTGGCAACCAAATGGGACGTGGCCGACGACGGCAAGACTTATACCTTCCACCTGCGCGAAGGGGTGAAGTTCCACACCACCGACTACTTCAAGCCGACCCGCGAATTCAACGCCGACGACGTGCTGTTCACCTTCAACCGCATGCTCGACAAGGATCACCCGTTCCGTAAGGCCTACCCCACCGAATTCCCGTACTTCACCGACATGGGCATGGACAAGAACATCGCCAAGGTGGAGAAGCTTGACGATCACACCGTAAAGTTCACCCTCAATGAAGTGGACGCCGCGTTCATCCAGAACCTGGCCATGAGCTTCGCCTCCATCCAGTCCGCCGAGTACGCCGGGCAATTGCTCAAGGACGGCAAGGCCGCCGACATCAACCAGAAGCCGATCGGCACCGGCCCGTTCGTGTTCAGCAAGTACCAGAAGGACGCGCAGATCCGCTTCAAGGGCAACAAGGACTACTGGAAGCCCGAAGATGTGAAGATCGACAACCTGATCTTCGCCATCTCTACCGACGCCTCCGTGCGCATGCAGAAGCTGAAGAAGAACGAGTGCCAGGTTACCTTGTTCCCGCGGCCGGCCGACATCGAGCCGCTGAAGGCCGACAAGAACCTGCAGATGCCCCAGCAGGCCGGCTTCAACCTCGGCTACATCGCCTACAACGTGATGGACAAGATCAAGGGCAGCAACGAGCCTAACCCGATGGCCCAGCTGCAAGTCCGCCAGGCACTGGACATGGCCGTGGACAAGAAGAAGATCATCGAATCGGTCTACCAGGGCGCGGGCCAGCTGGCGGTCAACGCCATGCCGCCCACCCAGTGGTCGTATGACACCAGCATCAAGGACGCACCGTACGACCCCGAGAAGGCCAAACAACTGCTCAAGGAAGCCGGCATCAAGGAAGGCACCGAGATCACCCTGTGGGCCATGCCCGTGCAACGCCCCTACAACCCCAACGCCAAGCTGATGGCCGAGATGCTGCAGTCCGACTGGGCCAAGATCGGTGTCAAAGCGAAGATTGTCAGCTACGAGTGGGGCGAGTACATCAAGCGCTCCAAAGGCGGCGAACAGGGCGCCATGCTGATCGGCTGGAGCGGTGACAACGGTGACCCGGACAACTGGCTCGGCACCCTGTACGGCTGCGACGCCGTCGACGGCAACAACTTCTCCAAGTGGTGCTACAAGCCCTACGACGACCTGATCAAGCAGGCCAAGGCCACGTCCGACCAGGCCAAGCGCACCGAGCTGTACCAGAAGGCCCAGCACATCCTCAAGGAACAGGTGCCGATCACTCCGATCGCCCACTCCACGGTCTACCAACCGATGAGCGCCAAGGTGAAGGACTTCAAGATCAGCCCGTTCGGGTTGAACAGTTTCTACGGCGTCAGCGTGGACAAATAGGGTAGCTGCCCGCACCCGCCCTCGACGGCGGGTGCGCCTCACCACCAAGCATTTCGTGCCCCCTCCGACGCTACCCGCGACGGGGTCGGGAAACTGTTGCCGTCATTCGTACCCCGAAGCGGCTTGAACAGCTGGAAAAGGAATCGCCATGCGCCACGTCACTCGCCTTTCGACCTTGCTCGCCCTCGGCCTGCTGAGCCAGGCCCCTGCCCTTCAGGCCAAGAACCTGGTGTTCTGCTCCGAAGGCAGCCCGGCCGGCTTCGACACCGCCCAGTACACCAGTGCCACCGACAACGACGCCGCCGAGCCGATCTACAATCGCCTGGTGGAGTTCGAACGTGGCGGCACCGCCGTGCACCCGGCGCTGGCGACCCGGTGGGAAGTTTCCGAAGACGGCCTGCGCTACACCTTCCACTTGCGCCCCGGCGTGAAGTTCCACGCCAACAAGGCCTTCACGCCGAGCCGTGATTTCAATGCCGATGACGTGCTGTTCACCTTCAACCGCATGCTCGACAGGGACCAGCCGTTCCGTAAGGCCTACCCCACCGAATTCCCATACTTCGTCAGCATGGGACTGGACAAGAACATCACCCGGGTCGAGAAGACCGACCCAATGACCGTGGTGTTCACCCTGAACAAGGTCGATGCCGCGTTCATCCAGAACCTGGCGATGAGCTTCGCCTCGATACTCTCGGCCGAGTACGCCAAAACGTTGCTGGCCAGTGGGCGCCCCAGCGACATCAACCAGCAACCGATCGGCACCGGGCCGTTCGTGTTCCAGCGTTACCAGAAGGATTCGCAGATTCGCTTCAAGGGCAACCAGGATTACTGGGCGCCTGATGAAGTGAAGATCGACAACCTGGTGTTCTCGATCAATACCGACCCATCGGTGCGCATCCAGAAGCTGCGCCGCAACGAATGCCAGGTCACCCTGCACCCGCGCCCGGCCGACCTGCCGGCGCTCAAGGCCGACGGCAAGCTGCAGGTCATGCAACAGCCCGGCTTCAACCTCGGCTATATCGCCTATAACACCCAGCACCCACCGTTCGACCGCCTCGAAGTACGCCAGGCCATGGACATGGCGGTGAACAAGCAGGCCATCATCCAGGCGGTGTACCAGGACTCCGGCCAGTTGGCAGTCAATGCCATGCCGCCAACCCAGTGGTCCTACGACAACAGCCTCAAGGACGCGCCGTACGACCCGGAAAAAGCCAAACAGTTACTGCAGCAGGCCGGGGTCAAGCCCGGCACCGAGATCACCCTGTGGGCCATGCCGGTACAGCGCCCTTACAACCCCAACGCCAAGCTGATGGCCGAAATGCTCCAGGCCGACTGGAACAAACTCGGCTTCAAGGTGCGCATCGTCAGTTACGAATGGGGCGAATACCTCAAGCGCATGAAGAGTGGCGAACACGACATCGCTCTGATCGGCTGGACGGGCGACAACGGAGACCCGGACAACTGGCTCGGCACCCTCTACAACTGCGACGCCATTGGCAGCAATAACTATTCGCTGTGGTGCGACCCGCAATACGACCGCCTGGTCAAGCAGGCCAAGCAGGTGACCGACCGCGAGCAACGCACGGCGCTTTATCAGCAGGCCCAGCAGCGCCTCAAACAGCAGGTGCCGATTACCCCGGTAGCGCATTCCACGGTGAACCAGCCGTTGAGCATCAAGGTGGCCGATTTCAAGGTCAGCCCGTTCGGCCGCAATGACTTTTCCGGTGTGAGTGTTGACTGACCTTTAACCCTCAAAGGCCTCTTCGCGGGTAAACCCGCTCCCACAGGATCACGACAGGTTCGGAGCTTGCGCCCTACCTGCAGGAGCGGGTTTATCGAGGCGTCGAACCGCCGCGAAAGGGCCGGGACAGGCAACACACCTCCTCCGATTTTGCCCGGCAACCCCGGGCAACCCTGGCAACACCGCAGCAAACAACCCGGCCCACAAGGCCAGGTGATAACTAAAAGAACAGAAAGGGAGCTTTAACTTTGAGACTATTCACCTTGACCGCTTTGGCCTTATCCATCGGCACCTTTTCCGCCGTGACAGAGGCCGACACCCAGAGCCAGGACTACATCCCGTTCAGCCTGAAATCCAGCAGCGAACAGGACCAGGCCAATGGCTTCATCGACGGCCAGAGCCTGTCCGGCAGCACCCGCAACTGGTATGCCCACGAACGTGCCACCCGCGCACCGCTGTGGAAGTACTACAAGGGCGACGGCACCCGCCACGATACCCACAGCCGCGACAACTGGGTGCAGGGCACCATCCTCAACTACAGCTCGGGCTTCACCCAGGGCACTGTCGGCTTTGCCGTCGAGGCCGCCGGCTACAACGCGATCGCCCTGCAACAGGGCCGCGCCGCGATCGCCGGCCCGAACAACCGCACGCTCACCCACAGCGACGGCGACCCGGTCGGCCAGTGGAGCAAGATGGGCCTGGCCAACGTCAAGGCGCGTGTGTCCAATACCACCCTCACCGTCGGCCGCCAGTCTGTGGACACACCGATGATCGCCTACATCGGCAACCGTGCGTTGCCGTCGAGCTTCCAGGGCGCATTCCTGCACAGCGCCGAGTTCGACAACCTGTCGCTCGACCTGGGTACCTTCGACCGCGTTTCGCCACGCACCGAACAGAGCCTGAGCAAGTTCCGCAGCGAATATGGCGCCACCGGCGTCGAGACCGACCGCGCCAGCACCGCCGGGGTCAACTACCAGCCGTTCAAGAGCCTGACCACCAGCCTGTACGCCACCAAGGTCGACGACTTCTGGAACCAGTACTACTTCGGCGCCAGCCATGTGCTCGGCGACAACGCCGTACTCGCCCTGACCACCGGCCTGAACTACTACAAGACGGTGGACGAGGGCAGCAAGAAGATGGGTGAGATCGACAACGACACCTACAGCCTGTCGTTCGGCCTGACCCACCAGGCGCACACCCTCACCGCGTCGTGGCAGCAAGTCAACGGCAACGAGTATTTCGACTACCTGCACGAAACCAACGGCATCTACCTGGCCAACTCGCTGCTGTCGGACTTCAACGGCCCCAACGAGAAATCCCTGCAGATCTCCTACGTACTGAACATGGCACCGTACGGCGTACCAGGCCTCAAGTTCAACCTGTACAACGCCCGTGGCTGGGGCATCGACGGCACCCACTACCGGGGCACCGCCTATGACGTCAACGGCCTGGATGGCGAAACCCACTACGAGTGGGGCATCGGCACCAGCTATGCCGTACAGAGCGGGCCGTTCAAGGACACCAGCATCCGCGCCACCTACACCGCCCACCGCGCCAGCAAGGCGCAGGCCGATGGCAGCCTCGACGAGTTCCGCTTGGTGACCACCATTCCATTCAACATTCTTTGACCGATGGCGCCATGGCCCGCTTCAACCCGGGCCGTGGCGGCTACGCTGGAATCATTGCAAGCAGGGAGTTTCCATGACATCGCTACCGCTCCGCGCTGCCCTGGCAGCGGTCATCCTGGGCGCCGCCGGCAACCTCGCGGCCAAGCCGCTGGTGGTGTGCACCGAAGCCAGCCCGGAAGGCTTCGACATCGTCCAGTACACCACTGCAGTCACCGCCGATGCCTCGGCCGAGACGGTGTTCAACCGCCTGGTCGACTTCAAGCCTGGCACCACCGACATTCAGCCGGCCTTGGCCGAACGCTGGGACATTTCAGCGGACGGGCTGACCTACACCTTCCACCTGCGTGAAGGGGTGAAGTTCCACACCACCGACTATTTCAAGCCAACCCGCGAGTTCAACGCCGATGACGTGCTGTGGAGCCTGAATCGACAACTCGACCCAAGCCATCCGTGGCACGACAAGACCAGCGTCGGCTACCCGTACTTCGAGAGCATGGCCTTCAAGGAATTGCTCAAGTCGGTGACCAAGACCGACGACCACACCGTGGTGATCACCCTGACCCGCCCGGAAGCCCCCTTCCTGCGCGACATGGCCATGGCCTTCACCTCGATCTACTCCGCCGAATACGGTGACCAGTTGCTCAAGGCCGGCAAGACCGGCGACCTCAATAGCAAGCCGATCGGCACCGGCCCATTCATTTTCCAGCGTTACAACAAGGACGCCCAGGTCCGCTACAAGCCCAACCCGGACTATTTCCGCGGCAAGCCGCCGGCCGATGCGCTGGTGTTCGCCATCGCCACCGACAGCAACGTGCGCCTGCAGAAGCTGCGCGCCAACGAATGCCAGGTGGCGCTGTACCCCAAGCCCGATGACGTACCGCTGATCAAGAACGACCCGACACTCAAGGTCGACGAAATCGAAGCCTTGGTCACCGGCTACATTTCGATGAACACCGAACACAAATACCTGAGCGACGTGCGTGTGCGCAAAGCCATCAACATGGCCTTCGACCGCCAGACCCACGTCGATCAGCTGTTCGGCAAGGGCAACGCACTGGTCGGCGTGAACCCCTACCCCCCCACCATGATCGGTTACAACACCGAGAACAAGAACCCGCCCCGCGACCTGGCCAAGGCCCGCGAGCTGCTCAAGCAAGCTGGCGTGCCGGAGGGCACGGTGATCACCCTGTTCACCCGCAACGGCGGCGGCCCGACCAACCCCAACCCGCGGCTTTCCGCGGAAATGCTCCAGGCAGACCTCAAACAGATCGGCCTGAAGCTGGACATCCGCGTGATGGAATGGGCCGAGATGCTGCGCCGCGCCAAGAAGGGTGAGGCTGACCTGGTCTCCACCGGCTGGGCCGGCGACAACGGCGACCCGGACAACTTCCTCAGCCCGCTGCTCAGTTGCGATGCCGCCAGAAGCGGCGAGAACTATGCACGCTGGTGCAACCCTAAGTTCCAGGAACTGATCACCCGCGCCCGCGAAGTGATCGACAACGACCAACGCGCCAGGCTCTATGCCGAGGCTTTGAAGGTGTACGATGACGATCAACCCTGGATCAGCATGGCCCATCCGAAGATGTTCACCGCCATGCGTGACAACGTGGAGGGCTATGTGATCAACCCTCTGACCAACAACAACTTCGCCACCACCCGGGTGAAGTAGAACAACAACGACCGCCGGGACCCCGCACGGGCACCGGCGGCACTGCCCTGACCGGCTGATGAGGTAACCCCGACAATGTTGAGTTTTATTGCCCGGCGCCTGGGCCTGCTGATACCGACCTTCTTCGGTATCACCTTGCTGACCTTCGCGCTCATACGCCTGATCCCCGGCGACCCGGTGGAAGTCATGATGGGCGAGCGCAGGGTCGACCCCGAAATGCACGCCCAGGCCATGGAGCGCCTGGGCCTGAACAAGCCACTGCCGGTCCAGTACCTGGACTACGTCGGCAAGCTGGCCCAGGGCGACCTCGGTGAATCGCTGCGCACCCGCGAGAGCGTGTGGACCGAGTTCCTCACCCTGTTCCCCGCCACCCTGGAGCTGGCCATGGCCGCCCTGCTGTTCGCCGGCATCGTCGGCCTGCTGGCCGGGGTGATCGCCGCGCTCAAGCGCGGTTCGCTGTTCGACCACGGGGTGATGGGGATCTCCCTGGCTGGCTATTCCATGCCGATCTTCTGGTGGGGCCTGATCCTGATCATGTTCTTCTCGGTGAGCCTGGGCTGGACCCCGGTATCGGGGCGTATCGACCTGCTTTACGACATCGAGCCAAAGACCGGCTTCATGCTCATCGACACGCTGCTCAGCGACGAGGAAGGCGCGTTCAAGGACGCGGTGATGCACCTGATCCTGCCGGCTATCGTGCTCGGCACCATCCCCTTGGCGGTGATCGCCCGCATGACCCGCTCGTCGATGCTCGAAGTGCTGCGCGAGGACTACATCCGCACCGCCCGCGCCAAAGGCCTGTCGCCGGCACGCGTGGTGTTCGTGCACGGCCTGCGCAACGCGCTGATCCCGGTGCTGACCGTGTTCGGCCTGCAGGTCGGCACGCTGCTGGCCGGCGCCGTGCTCACCGAAACCATCTTCTCCTGGCCGGGCATCGGCAAATGGCTGATCGAAGCCATCGGCGCCCGTGACTACCCCGTGGTCCAGAACGGCATCCTGTTGATTGCCTGCCTGGTGATCCTGGTCAACTTCGTCGTGGATATCCTCTACGGCCTGGCCAACCCACGCATCCGTCATCAGCGCTGAGGCCTTCCATGACTAGCCCGATTCCGAAATCCGTCGCACCGGCCAGCCCGGTGGACCAGAGCCTGCTCTACCCTTCACCGTACAAAGAATTCTGGCAGGCCTTCTCGCGCAACAAGGGCGCGGTAATGGGCCTGGCCTTCATGTGCCTGGTGGTGTTCTGCGCGTTGTTCGCACCGTGGGTCGCCCCCCATGACCCGAGCGAGCAGTACCGCGACTTCCTGTTGACCCCGCCGGTGTGGCTGGAAGGCGGCAGTTGGCAGTTCATCCTCGGCACCGACGAACTTGGCCGTGACCTGTTGTCGCGCCTGATCCAGGGCGCGCGGCTGTCGCTGCTGATCGGCCTGTCGTCGGTGGTGATGTCGCTGATCCCGGGTATCCTGCTGGGCCTGCTGGCCGGGTTCTTCCCGCAGGTCCTCGGCCCATCGATCATGCGCCTGATGGACGTGATGCTGGCCCTGCCGTCGCTGCTGCTGGCGGTGGCCATCGTCGCCATCCTCGGCCCAGGCCTGATCAACACGGTAATCGCCATCGCCATCGTGTCCTTGCCGTCCTACGTGCGCCTGACCCGCGCCGCGGTGATGGGCGAACTGAACCGCGACTACGTTACCGCCGCCCGCCTGGCCGGTGCCGGGCTGCCACGGCTGATGTTCGTCACCGTGCTGCCCAACTGCATGGCGCCGCTGATCGTGCAGGCCACCTTGAGCTTCTCCTCGGCAATCCTCGACGCCGCCGCGCTGGGTTTCCTCGGCCTCGGCGTGCAACCGCCAACGCCCGAGTGGGGCACCATGCTGGCCTCGGCCCGTGACTACATCGAGCGCGCCTGGTGGGTGGTGAGCCTGCCCGGCCTGACCATCCTGCTCAGTGTGCTGGCAATCAACCTGATGGGCGACGGCCTGCGCGATGCGCTGGACCCGAAACTCAAGAACGCCGCCTGAGGACAACGCCATGTCACTGTTGCAGATCAACAACCTGAACGTGCGCTTCGGCGCCGCCGATGCCGTCCCCGTGGTCGATGGCCTGGACCTGGCGGTGGACGCCGGCGAGATCCTGGCCATCGTCGGTGAGTCCGGCTCGGGCAAATCGGTCACCATGATGGCCCTGATGGGCCTGATCGACGCCCCTGGGCGCATCACTGCCGATTCGCTGACCTTCGACGGCACCGATATGCTCAAGCTCAGCGGCCGCCAGCGGCGCAAGGTGGTGGGCAAGGACATCGCCATGGTCTTCCAGGACCCGATGACCGCGCTCAACCCCAGCTACACCGTGGGCTACCAGATCGAGGAAGTCCTGCGCCAGCACCTCGGCCTGAAGGGCAAGGCTGCGCGCCAGCGGGCCCTGGAGCTGTTGAAAAAAGTGGAAATCCCGGCTGCGGAAAGCCGCCTGGACGCCTACCCGCACCAACTCTCCGGCGGCATGAGCCAGCGCGTGGCCATCGCCATGGCGATTGCCGGCGAACCCAAACTGCTGATCGCTGACGAACCGACCACCGCGCTGGACGTGACTATCCAGGCGCAGATCATGGAGCTGCTGGTCAACCTGCAGAAGGAGCGCAACATGGCGCTCATCCTGATCACCCACGACCTGGCCGTGGTCGCCGAAACCGCCAGGCGCGTGTGTGTGATGTACGCCGGCCAGGCCGTGGAAGTGGGCCAGGTACCGGAGCTGTTCGACTTACCCGCCCACCCGTACAGCGAAGCGCTGCTGGCGGCGATCCCCGAGCACAGCGTCGGCGCCGAGCGCCTGGCCACCCTGCCCGGCATCGTTCCCGGCCGCTATGACCGCCCGGCTGGCTGCCTGTTGTCGCCGCGCTGCCCTTACGTGCAGGACAACTGCCGCCATCAGCGCCCACCTCTCGACCCGCAGGCCCACAGCCTGGTGCGTTGCTTCTACCCGCTGAACCAGGAGGTGGCGTGATGGCCGTCGTTCTCACTGCCCGGGAGCTGACCCGGCATTACGAAGTTTCCCGCGGGCTGTTCAAGGGCCACGCCCTGGTACGCGCGCTCAATGGCGTGTCGTTCGAGCTGGAGGCCGGCAAGACCCTGGCCGTAGTCGGTGAGTCCGGCTGCGGCAAGTCGACCCTGGCCCGCGCCCTGACATTGATCGAAGAACCCTCGTCCGGCTCGCTGCAGATCGCCGGCACCGAGGTGAAGGGCGCCAGCAAGTCCGAGCGCAAGCAACTGCGCCGCGACGTGCAGATGGTGTTCCAGAGCCCCTACGCTTCGCTGAACCCGCGGCAGAAGATCGGTGATCAGCTGGCCGAGCCGCTGTTGATCAACACCTCGCTGAGCAAAACCGAGCGGCGCGAGAAAGTGCAGAAGATGATGGAACAGGTCGGCCTGCGCCCGGAGCATTACCAGCGCTATCCGCACATGTTCTCCGGCGGTCAGCGCCAGCGCATCGCCCTGGCCAGGGCGATGATGCTGCAACCGAAGGTGCTGGTGGCGGACGAGCCGACCTCGGCGCTGGACGTGTCGATCCAGGCCCAGGTGCTGAACCTGTTCATGGACCTGCAGAAGGAGTTCAACACCGCCTATGTGTTCATCTCGCACAACCTGGCGGTGGTGCGGCACGTGGCCGATCAGGTGCTGGTGATGTACCTGGGGCGCCCGGCAGAAATGGGGCCGAAGGAAGACATCTACGAGAAGCCGCTGCATCCGTATACCCAGGCACTGCTGTCGGCGACCCCGGCAATTCATCCCGATCCACTGAAGCCGAAGATCCGCATTGCCGGGGAGCTGCCCAACCCGCTCAATCCGCCGGACGGGTGTGCGTTTCACAAGCGCTGCCCGTATGCGACCGAGCGGTGTGCCAAGCAAGTGCCGGCGTTGCGGCAGGTGAGTACCCGGCAGGTGGCCTGCCATTATGCCGAGCAGTTCCTCTAGAGCGGTGTGATTCATCGCGGATAAATCCGCTCCTGCATCGGTACCTTTGTAGGAGCGGATTCATCCGCGATGGGCCGCAAAGCGGCCCCAACCATCTCAATGCATGAAGAACCAGATCAGGATAATCACCGGGATTGGCACCCCAATCATCCAAAGCAGTATCGAGCGCATGGCCTTTCTCCTTGTTCGAGGGTGAACTAGACCGTGCACCCGCCATGCCACTCGTATCAAAAAATTACACTTATATGAATCAACGGCTTACCCCCTGAGCCGCTTGCCAGAACCGTGCAAATTGCCAGATCCCCACCCTTGCACGCGGGTGTTCTGCAATGCACTATCGAGCCCATGACCGCCCTCACAATCCCCGACGGCCCCGAGCAGGCCCCGCTCACCGCCGATACCGTGCTGCGCTACCACCTGTGCTGGAAGCACCGTGACCTCGACGGCGTGATTGCGCTCTACCACCCCGATATCCAGTACCACGACTTCTTCCAGAACCGCGTGCTCGGCTACGCCGAACTGCGCGACTACGTGCGCGCCTGCCTGCCCCATGAGGCCGGCGAGGACATCGTCCACAGCGACCGCATCCGCGTCGACGGCTGCACCGCGTTCATCCAGTATCAGGTCACGGTGCAAGGCGGCGAAGGCCTGGTGGCGTTCCAGTCCAGCGAAGCGATCACCGTCAAGGACGGCCTGATCTGGCGGGTCAACGAATACGCCACCCTGGTTAGACAGAACAGCGTCGCCCAGGCCAGCAGCGGCCCACGCCCGGCCACCAGCCGCCTGGGCCTGTCACCTCGGCAGCTGTCGACCATGGCCCAGGACCTGGAACACTACTTCCAGCGCCAGCGCCCCTACCTCGACCCGGAACTGGACCTGCAACAAGTGGCCGACGCCAGCGGCTACAGCCGCAACCAGATTTCCTACCTGCTGAACCAGGTGCTCGGGCAAAGCTTCTACCGCTACGTCAACCAGGCACGCCTGCAACACCTGATGGCCAGCCTTGGCGACGACAGCGTCGAAGCATCGATCGACGACCTGGCGTTCAACGCCGGTTTCAATTCGCTTTCGGCATTCTACAAATGCTTCCGCGAGCACACCGGCCTTACCCCCAAGGCCTATCTCAAGCAAATTTCCCTGCGTGCACGCACGTAGGACAGGCGCTGGCCGACACCACTAGCATCGCCCACAGACCTTGATGGATGTGGAGCAAAACCCGATGCAACCCCTGCGCACGCTCAGCCTGTGGATGGACCAGCTCGACGAGCCACTGTGCGCGCGCCCGGCCCTGCGCCAGGACGCTGAGGTCGATGTGTGCATCATCGGCGCCGGCTACACCGGGCTGTGGACTGCCTATTACCTCAAGCGCCAGGCGCCGCACCTGAACATTGCAGTGATCGAGGCCAACATCGCCGGCTTCGGCGCCTCGGGACGCAATGGCGGGTGGTTGATGGGCAACCTGCTCGGCGAAGACCGCCTGCTGGCCACCCTGTCGCCGCAACAGCGACGCGCCAGCATCGACCTGCTGCATGGCATCCCTGATGAAGTGCACAGCGTGCTGCAGCGCGAACGCATCGATTGTGATTACCGCAAAGGCGGCGTGCTGTATTGCGCCGCGCGTTACCCAGAGCAGGAACGCAGCCTGCGTGCTTATCTCGACGATCTCTATCGCCAGGGAATGACCGAGGACGACTACCGCTGGCTGCGTCCCGAGCAGCTGGACGCGCAACTGCGAGTCAGCAATGCCTACGGCGCGATCTACAGCCCGCACACCGCGACCATCCAGCCGGCCAAGCTGGCCCGTGGCCTGGCCCGGGCCGTGGAGGCGCTGGGCGTGACGATCTACGAGAACACCCCGGCCATCGACTGGCAGCCCGGCGAAGTGCGCTCGCCTCTGGCACGCATCCGCTGCCAGTGGATGGTGCCTGCGGTCGAAGGGTACGCCGCCAGCCTGCCGCCGCTGGGCAAGCACCAGTTGCCGGTGCAGAGCCTGCTGGTGGCCACCGAGCCGCTGCCGGAATCGACCTGGGAGCAGATCGGCCTCAGCCAAGGCCAGGCCTTCAGCGAGAGCAGCCGCCAGGTCACCTACGGCCAGCGCACCGCCGACAACCGCCTGGTGTTCGGCGCCCGCGGCGGCTACCGCTTCGGCGGCCGGCTGCGCGAGAACTTCAACCTTGATGAGCACGAGATCGAGCTGCGTCGCTATCTGTTCAGCGAACTGTTCCCGCAGCTCAGGCACGCGCGCATCACCCACACCTGGGGCGGCAACCTGGGCATGGCGCGGCGCTTCCACCCGCACATGCTCTGCGACCGGCAGCGCGGCATCGCCCTGGCCGGCGGCTACGGCGGCGAAGGTGTCGGCGCCACCAACCTCGCCGGGCGCACGCTGGCGGCGCTGATCCTCAACCAGCACAACCTGCTGACCGCGCAACCCTGGGTACTCGACAACCGCCCAGTGGCGAGCCTGGCCAGTTGGCCGCCGGAGCCCTGCCGCTGGCTCGGTTACAACGCAATCATCCAAAGCTTCGTCCACGAGGACCGGACCCTCGCCAACCCCGCCAGCGCGCCCTGGAGGCGGCGCCTGGCCAGCTCGTTAGCGGACTTCATGGAAGGCTTCATGCACTGACTTCCCTTTCCCTGACACAGGAACCACCGGCCATGAGCATCACCCAGTTCAAACGCACCGACAGCGCCGTGCTCGACAGCTCCAACCCGGTCGCGGTGCCACTTGGCGAACCCGTTGCAGTGACTTCGGTTACCTGCGTGGAGCGCAATGATGGCGTCGAGACCGGCATCTGGGAGTGCACCCCCGGGCGCTGGCGCCGGCAGATCGTGCAGCAGGAGTTCTGCCATTTCATCAAGGGCCGCTGCACCTTCACCCCCGACGGTGGCGAAACCCTGGTCATAGAAGCCGGAGACGCCCTGATGCTACCGGCCAACAGCACTGGCACCTGGGATATCCAGGAGACCGTGCGCAAGACCTACGTGCTCATCTTCTGATCCGCTGATCGCCTGCCTTCGATAACAACAGACAAAGCAAGGTATCCCGATATGCGCATGTTCCTGTTCGCCCCCCTGATGCTGGCCGCAAGCTTCGCCAGCGCCGCCGAAACGGTGAAGATCTACAACTGGTCCAGCTATGTAGCGCCCGACACGCTGAAAAACTTCCAGCAGGCCAGCGGCATCGTCCCGACCTACGACGTGTACGACAGCAACGAGACCCTCGACGGCAAGCTGATGACCGGCAACTCCGGCTACGACGTGGTGTTCCCGTCCAACCACTTCATGGCCCGGCAGATCCAGGGCAAGGCCCTCAAGCCGCTGGACAAGTCGCAGCTGCCCAACTGGCACAACCTCAACCCGGTGCTGCTCAAGGCGCTGGAGGTCAACGACCCGGGCAACCAGTACGGTTTTCCGTACCTGTGGGGCAGCACCGGCATCGGCTACAACATCGACAAGGTCAAGGCGGTGCTCGGCGACCATGCACCAGTCGACTCCTGGGACCTGATCTTCAAGCCCGAATACATGAGCAAGCTGAAAAGTTGCGGCGTCGCGGTACTGGACAACGGCCCCGAACTGCTGCCGATCGCCCTGCACTACCTGGGCCTGCCGCATCACAGCCAGAACCCGGCCGACTACGACAAGGCCAAGGCGCTGCTGATGCAGGTGCGGCCTTATATCAGCTACTTCCACTCGTCGAAGTACACCGGCGACCTGGCCAACGGCGATATCTGCGTGGTGGTGGGCTTCTCGGGGGATGTGCTGCAGGCGAAGAACCGCGCCGAAGAGGCGAAGAACGGGGTGAAGGTGGGGTATTCGATCCCCAAGGAAGGTGCGCCGATGTGGTTCGACATGGTGGCCATGCCGGCCGATGCACCGGATGAGAAGGCCGGGTATGCCTACATGAATTACCTGCTGCAGCCAGAGGTGATGGCCAACATCAGCAACCACGTGCAGTACGCCAACGGCAACCTCAAGGCGGACGGGCTGGTGGAACCGGCGATGAAGGGCAATACGATGATTTACCCGAGCGAGGATGTGATGGGCAAACTGTATGCGCTGGAGGCGATGCCGGCCAAGATCGACCGCATCAGGACCCGGATCTGGACCAGTATCAAGGCCGGGAATTAATTTCGGCCGTACCACGATCCCTGTGGGAGCGGGTTGACCCGCGAATACGTCGGTGCATTCAACCGCACATTCGCGGGTAAACCCGCTCCCACAGGGTCAGGAGCAGATTCCCGAAATCAGTGGTGTTCGCGGGTAGCGCGGAACTTGATGTCTGGCCAGCGCTCTTCCATCAGCGCCAGGTTGACCCGGGTCGGCGCCAGGTAGGTCAGGTGACCGCCGCCGTCGATCGCCAGGTTTTCCATGGCCTTGTTCTGGAATTCCTCGAGCTTCTTCTTGTCGTCGCAGCCGATCCAGCGGGCCGACCAGACAGTGATCGGCTCGTAGGCGCACTCGACCTTGTATTCTTCCTTCAGGCGGCTGGCGACCACGTCGAACTGCAGCACACCCACCGCACCGAGGATGATGTCGTTGCTGCGCTCGGGGAAGAACACCTGGGTCGCACCTTCCTCGGCCAGCTGTTGCAGGCCCTGACGCAGCTGTTTGGATTTCAGCGGGTCTTTCAGGCGCACACGGCGGAACAGTTCCGGGGCGAAGTGCGGGATGCCGGTGAAGCCCAGCGCCTCGCCTTCGGTGAAGGTGTCGCCGATCTGGATGGTGCCGTGGTTGTGCAGGCCGATGATGTCGCCGGCATAGGCCTCTTCCAGCTGCTCACGCTCGGAGGAGAAGAAGGTCAGCGCGTCGCCGATGCGCAGGTCCTTGTTGATACGCACGTGGCGCATCTTCATGCCCTTCTCGTACTTGCCCGAGCAGATGCGCATGAAGGCGATACGGTCGCGGTGCTTCGGGTCCATGTTCGCCTGGATCTTGAACACGAAGCCGGTGAATTTCTCTTCCACAGGCTCGACGGTGCGTTCATGGGCCACGCGACCCAGCGGACGCGGCGCCCAGTCGACGACGGCGTCGAGCACGTGGTCGACACCGAAGTTGCCCAGCGCGGTACCGAAGAACACCGGCGTCAGCTGACCGTTGATGAACTCTTCCTGGTTGAATTCGTGGCAGGCACCCTGCACCAGCTCCAGTTGTTCCACGAACGAGTCGTACTGGTCGCCCAGGTGTGCGCGGGCCTCGTCGGAGTCCAGCTTCTGGATGATCTTGGCTTCGGTGCGCTCGTGGCCATGGCCCGGGGTGTAGACCACGATGTAGTCGCCGGTCAGGTGATACACACCCTTGAAGTCGCGGTAGCAACCGATCGGCCAGGTGATCGGCGCGGCCTTGATCTTCAGGACGGCTTCGATCTCGTCGAGCAGCTCGATCGGATCACGGATGTCCCGGTCGAGTTTGTTGATGAAGCTGACGATCGGCGTGTCACGCAGGCGGCATACGTCCATCAGGGCGATGGTCCGTGGCTCTACACCTTTACCGCCGTCGAGCACCATCAACGCCGAGTCCACCGCGGTCAGGGTGCGGTAGGTGTCTTCCGAGAAGTCTTCGTGGCCGGGGGTGTCGAGCAGGTTGATCATGTGCTCGCGGTACGGGAACTGCATCACCGAGGTGGTGATGGAGATGCCGCGCTGCTTCTCCATTTCCATCCAGTCGGAAGTGGCGTGGCGGTCGGACTTGCGCGACTTCACGGTACCGGCGACGGCAATGGCCTTGCCCATCAGCAGCAGCTTCTCGGTGATGGTGGTCTTACCGGCGTCGGGGTGGGAAATGATTGCGAAAGTGCGGCGCTTCGCGACTTCGGCGGCCTGGTTGGTCATGGGAAATCGCCTGACTGGGGGATTTGAAAGGGGCGATATCATACCTGAAGTTGGGCGGGGACCAAAATTTGATCCCCCAACCGGTCCATCGCAGGAATCAAGCGCGTTGTTCCTGCTCCTCAAGGAAACCGTCAAGCGTGACGGGGGGGCGCCCTGGAATATGCGCAACCAGCTCCAAAGTCCCGCCCAGAGCCTCCACATAGCTGCGCAAGGTGGAAATCAACATGTCACTCCGCTTCTCCACTTTCGAAACATTGCCCTGGCGGATATCCAGACGCTCCGCCAGCCCTTCCTGGGTGACTGCCAGTTGCCTGCGCAACGCTTGCAAGGTCATTTCCTCACGGATCAGTTCACGACCGCGGGCTTCAACCCTGGCTCTACGCTCAGGCGAAAGCTCGTTCATCACCTCATCGAGTGTTTTCATCATTTAATCTCTACACAGATGCCGTTCGAAACGCGCGTCAGCACGACCGATCAGGCTGCGGTAAAACCTACGCTCACTAATGCCTGCCTTATCGCCGGCTACCAACAGCAGCGCACAGCGTGATGGATCAAAGGCGAACGCTACCCGCCACACTCCATCGCCGACACTGAATCGCAACTCTTTCATGTTCGAATGCCTAGAGCCTTTCAAGGAATCCACACGGGGTCGCCCCAGAGCCGGGCCGCGGCAGGCAAGCAGATGGAGTTGAGCCAGCAGCTCATCCTGAACCTCCAGTGCCAGCGCCTTGAATTCGATCATGAATTCCGGGCACATCCTTATAGACCACACCACAAAATACCTTCTAAGGAATATTCTCTCAAGTGAATATCGAGAGCATTTCAAAGCAGATATGGCTCGGCGGGATAAACGGCTGGATAGCAGGTAATTCAACGCCTTGATGTAGGAAAGGCGCTTATTTTTCGCGTGAAATTTCTAAGACGCCAGTGATTAACGCTGGCCAAATGCCGCCTCAGATGGGAACCTTTACGCCCACGGAGACGTCCATTCCCCTGCAACCCGCTTCGCTCGGGGACTGGTTTCACCAGCATTTTCGGGCCCGACGGGGTTCGGCTCATGGCCTGAGCGCAGCCTTCGGCTGCCTCACGCTGCTACTCGCGAACACACCACCCGCCGCCAGCACTGGCCGGCTACCAAGAAGTGTGCTCGCCGACAACACAAGGAGTCCGCCTGTGGCAACACGCTACGGAAAAGGGCTGTTGGGATGGGCCGCCGTGCTCGTCATCCTGGCCCTGCTGATCCACTGGATCGGCATCGACACGATCGCGCGCTATCGCGACGATCTTGGGTTCTACCTGCAAGCGCACCTGGTACTGGTGCTGGCTTCGATGGCGGCGGCGCTGGCCGTGGGCATCCCCGCTGGCATTGCGCTTAGTCGACCGCACCGGGTCGACAAAGCCGAGCGCTTCATGCAGTTCTTCAACGTAGGCAACACCATCCCCCCCCTGGCCGTTCTGGCCATCGCCCTGAGTATCCTGGGCATCGGCGCCGGGCCTGCGATCTTCGCGCTGTTCCTAGCCTCCCTCCTGCCCATCGTGCGCAATACCTACGAGGGCCTGAAAAACGTCCCCGCCTCGCTCAAGGAAGCCGCCACCGGCATCGGCATGACCCCACGCCAACAGCTCTGGCAGGTGGAACTGCCCAACGCCGTGCCGATCATCGTCGGCGGCGTGCGCGTGGCCCTGGCGCTGAACGTCGGCACGGCACCACTGGCGTTCCTGATCGGCGCCAACAGCCTGGGCAGCCTGATCTTCCCCGGCATCGCCCTGAACAACCAGCCACAGCTGCTGCTCGGCGCCGCCTGCACCGCCTTGCTGGCGCTGGTGCTGGACGCTGCGGTGAGTTTCTCCAGCAAGCGCTGGCTGGAACGTGGCCTGGCTGGATAACACGAGGGAACCCATGAACAAGAGAATCGCCTTGCTGCTGGGTGCGGCCCTGCTGTTTACAGGATTTGCCCAGGCAGCGGAAAAACCACTGATCCGCATCGGTGCGCGGGTGTTCACCGAACAGACCGTGCTTGCCGAAATCACCGCGCAGTACCTGCGCGCCAACGGCTTCGACGTACGTGTCACCTCCGGCCTGGGCAGCAGCATCGCGCGCCAGGCCCAGGAAACCGGCCAGCTCGACCTGATGTGGGAATACACCGGCGTATCGCTGGTCTCGTACAACCATATCGACGAGCGCATGCCCAGTGCCGAGGCCACCTACGCCAAGGTCAAGGAACTGGACGCAAAGAAGGACCTGATCTGGCTGACCCCCTCGAAGTTCAGTAACACCTACGCCCTGGGCTTGCCCAAGCAGGTGGCCGAGGCTTATCCACAGGTCAACACGATCAGCGATCTTAACCAGGTGCTGCGTGACGAAAGCCAGCGCAAGCACCTGGTGGCACTGGACACCGAGTTCGCCAACCGTCCGGACGGGCTGGTCGGCCTCAAGGCGATGTACGACCTGCAAGTGGGCCGCGCCCACATTCGCCAGATGGATGCCGGCCTGGTCTACACCGCGATGCACAACAACCAGGTGTTCGCCGGCCTGGTGTACACCACCGACGGCCGCCTGAGCGCGTTCAACCTCAAGCTGCTGGAAGACGACAAGCACTACTTCCCTGACTACACCGCCGCCCCGGTGGTGCGCAAACAGGTGCTCGACGCCAACCCGAAACTGGCCGGCCTGCTCAAGCCGCTGGCCGAGCAACTGGATGACGAAACCATGCGCCAGCTCAATGCCAAGGTCGACGTCGAGCACCAGAACCCGTCCACGGTGGCCGCGGCCTTCCTGCGTGAGCACCCACTGCAAAGCGAGGTACAGCCATGAGCCTGCTCGACACGTTCGCCCACCTCGACTGGGCCCAGGTGCTGCAGCTGACCTGGCAGCACATCATGCTGGTCGGCGTCGCCGTGGGCCTGGCGATCCTCGTCGGCGTGCCGCTGGGTATCCTGATGACGCGCTTCCCGGCTGTTGCCGGCCCATTGCAAGCCAGCGCCACCGTGCTGCTGACCATCCCTTCCATCGCCCTGTTCGGCCTGCTGCTGCCGTTCTATTCCAAGTTCGGCCAGGGCCTCGGGCCGCTGCCGGCGATCACGGCGGTGTTCCTCTATTCACTCCTGCCGATACTGCGCAACACCTACCTGGCGCTGACCAACGTCGAGCCCGGCATTCGTGAAGCAGCGCGGGGCATCGGCATGACCTTCGGCCAGCGCCTGCGCATGGTCGAACTGCCGATCGCGGTGCCGGTGATCCTCGCTGGCGTGCGCACCGCCGTGGTGATGAACATCGGCGTCATGACCATCGCCGCCACCATCGGTGCTGGCGGCCTGGGCGTGCTCATCCTCACCTCCATCAGCCGCAGCGACATGTCGATGCTGCTGGTCGGTGCCGTTTTGGTCAGCCTGCTGGCGATCATCGCCGACCTGCTCCTGCAAACCCTGCAACGTGCCCTGACTCCAGAAGGACTGCGCTCATGATCGAACTCAAGAACCTCAGCAAAACCTTCAACGTCAACGGCAAGGACGTCAAAGCCGTCGACGCGGTCAGCCTTACCGTCAACGAAGGCGAAATCTGCGTGTTCCTCGGCCCTTCGGGCTGCGGCAAGAGCACCACGCTGAAGATGATCAACCGCCTGATCACACCCACCTCCGGCCAGGTGTTCATCAATGGCGAAGACACCAGCGCGCTGGACGAAGTCACCCTGCGCCGGCATATCGGCTACGTGATCCAGCAGATCGGCCTGTTCCCCAACATGACCATCGAAGAGAACATCACCGTGGTCCCGCGTCTGCTCGGCTGGGACAAGCAGAAGTGCCACGAGCGCGCCCGCGAGCTGATGCACATGATCAAGCTCGAACCCAAGCAGTACCTGCAGCGCTACCCCCGCGAGCTGTCCGGTGGCCAGCAGCAGCGCATCGGCGTGATCCGGGCGCTGGCCGCAGAAGCGCCGGTGCTGCTGATGGACGAGCCGTTCGGCGCGGTCGACCCGATCAACCGCGAGATGATCCAGAACGAGTTCTTCGAGATGCAGCGGGCACTGAACAAGACCGTGATCATGGTCAGCCATGACATCGACGAGGCGATCAAGCTGGGTGACAAGATCGCCATCTTCCGCGCTGGCAAGCTGCTGCAGCTGGACCACCCGGATACCTTGCTGGCGCACCCGGTGGATGACTTCGTGAGCAACTTCGTCGGCCAGGACAGCACGCTCAAGCGCCTGTTGCTGGTACGTGCCGAGGATGCCGCGGACAACGCGCCTTCGGTAAGCCCGCAGACGCCGGTGAGCGATGCACTGGAGCTGCTCGACGAGCACGACCGCCGCTATGTGGTGGTGACCGACGGGCAGAACAAGGCACTGGGGTATGTGCGCCGGCGTGACATGTACCGCCAGCAAGGTACCTGTGGCGATTTCCTGCGGCCGTTCAATGCCACGGCGTCGCATGACGAGCACCTGCGCATCCTGTTGTCGCGAATGTACGAGTTCAACCGGGCCTGGTTGCCGGTGCTGGATGCCGAACAGGTGTTTCTGGGTGAGGTGACCCAGGAGTCGATTGCGGCTTACCTGAGCTCGGGGCGTTCGCGGGGGGCGAAGACCAGCATTGTCTCGCCGGCTGAGGCGGTCGCTTCTTAATCGCAGGGGGTGCTTTGCACCCCTTTCGCGACACAAGGCCGCTCCCACAGGTATTGCGCAGAGTTGGAAGCTGTCGCTGTACATGTGGGAGCGGCCTTGTGTCGCGAAAGGGCCGCAGAGCGGCCCCGGCTATCGCGGATCAGAACCCTACACTGGCCTGCACATAGAAGGTCCGCGGCTCCCCCACATAGATACCGGCATTGTTGTCGCTGGAGCGGGTGAAGTACTGCTTGTCGAACAGGTTCTTCACCCCCGCCGCCAGCTTCAGGTTGGACAGGTCCGCGCCGAACTCATACCCGCCACGGGCATGCCAGGTCACATACCCCGGAATATCGCCGTACTGCCCATCGGCACTCGGCTCGGTGATGTAGTCACCGTTGAAGCTGCCATCGGCATTGATTCCGGTCCCTGGCGCACGCTGCTTGGACTGGGCGTAGGCATCCAGATTCCAGGTCCAGCGGTTGATCGCGTAGCGCACCCCGGCAGTGGCCACCTGACGCGAATAGAACGGCAGGTCACGGCCCTTGAAACCGGGAATATCCCCTTCATAGGTCGCCCGGGTATAGGTGTAGCCACCGCTCACCGACAGCCCCTCCAGGCGCGGGTCCAGCCCGGCCAGGTCATAACGTGCAGAGGCCTCTATGCCCTGGTGCTTGGTCGCCCCGAGGTTGGTCCAGCCCACGTCGTTGCTGATGTACTGCAGCTCGTCATCGAAGTCGATGTAGAACGCCGTCAGCTCGCCGGCGAAACCGCCGTTGTCATAGCGGGTCCCCAGCTCGTAGGTCTTGGCTTTTTCCGGCTCCAGGCCGTTGGCCGTGCTGTTGCCGGTGCCGCCCTGGCCCAGCTGGAAGTACTGCAGGCTGCCGAACGAGGTCTCGTAGTTGGCGAACACTTTCCACGCATCGGAGATGTGGTACATCACGCTCAGCGCCGGCAATGGCTCGTTGCTGGTGATGCTGCGGTTCTTTTCCGCTACCGGCTGGCCGTTGGCACCGAGCACCGGGCGGTCGCGCCAGTCGGTATTGATGTGTTCGAAGCGGATGCCAGGGGTAATGGTCCAGTTGCCGACATCGATCTTGTCATCGATATAGTAGGCACTGGCTTCGGTGCCACCGCTGCGGTCCTGGAACACGTGACCGTCGGAGGTCGGCGTGGGCAGCGGCACATTGTCGATCAGCGCGAGGCGGGTCGACTGCTCGCGCATGGCTTCTTTCAGGTAGCGATAGCCGACACTGACTTCCTGGGTGGTAGGGCCGGCGAAGAAGATCCGCGACACCCGTGGCTCGATGGCGAAGGTGTGGTAGTTGCGCGGGTAAGACGACAGGGTCTTCATGTCGCGGGCGGCGATGGCGCTGCCACGGAAGCTGTCGGTGTAGTAGGTCAGCACTTCGAACTGGGTGGCATCGTCGAGCTGGCGCTGCCACTTGAACGACACGTCCTTGCGCCGGCCGGCGAAGTAATCGTAGTCGCGCAGCGACTGGTACGGGTTGCTGTCGTACTGGGCCTGGGTCAGGCCTCCGGGCATGTCGGCACGGCCATCGTAGTAGTGGAAGTTGAGCCAGAACTCGTCGACGTCGGTCGGTGCCCAGTGGGTCTTGAGGATGACGTCGTCGATGTCGTTGCCGTTGTTGCTTTCGCGATAGCCATTGCCGTTCACACCGGTATAGAGCAAAGCCACACCCATGCCATTGTCGGCGGTGCCGCCGACGAACGCCGACTCGGTGTGCTTCCAGCCACCATGCCGGGAAGTTTCCAGCGTGGTGGACAGTTCAGCCGACGGCTTTTCGGGAATCGCCCGGGTCACGAAGTTGATCACCCCGCCGACGTTCTGCGGGCCATAACGAACAGAACCCGCACCGCGCACCACGTCAATGCTGTCGAGGTTGCCCGAGGAGATGGGTGCCATCGACAGCTGCGGCTGGCCATAGGGCGCAAAGGCTGCCGGGATGCCGTCGATCAGCACGGTCGAGCGCGGCGACAGGCGCGAGGTCAGGCCGCGCACACCCACGTTCAGCGACAGGTCACTGCCACCGGTGCCGTTGCTGTCCTGCACCTGCACCCCCGGGATGCCGCGCAGCACGTCACGCACGTTCATCGCGCCCTTCTCTTCCATCGCCTCGCGGCGTACCACGGTACGTGCACCAGGGTGGTTCTGCACCACGGCCTGGTCGGCATCACCCAGCCAGTCACCGACCACCTTCACATCGGTAGGCGCCAGCTCCAGGCTGCCGGTGGTGAGCGTGCCGGCAGCCTGGGCCGGTTTCACCACTACCGTGTCTTCGGACTTCTCGTAGGTCAGGCCGCTACCCTGCAGCAGTTGCTGCAGGGCCTGCTCGGGCGCCAGGTTGCCGGACACCGCCGGGGCCTGCTTGCCGGCGACCAGTTCGGGGCTGAAGAACAGCTGCAGGTCAGTCTGCTGGCCCAACTGGCTCAGCGCCGAGGCCAACGGCTGCGCCTGGATCTGGATTGTGCGCTCGGCCTGCTCGGCCTGAACGTTCACGGTCACGGCGCTGACCGCCAAGGCCAGCGCCAGAGCGCTCAGGCGTGGAAACGGTTTGTTGTTGTTCACGTCGTCGAAACATCCGGAAGAAGGAATAAACGCCAACCGCATGCAAATGGAAATGCTTGGCAGTTGCAGCTGACGGGGGAGACGAACGAGCGGAAAAAAACCTGAATCTATTTCGCGACTATTTCGCGGGAACCGTCTTCATGGGCCTTGATCGCCACCGGCAGGATGCTCGGCAAGGCGCGCAGCAGCGCGTCCGTGTCATCGGTGCTGAAGGTGCTGGAGAGGCGCAGTTGGGCAACCTTGCCAGGTGCCACGCGCAAAGGCTGGGTGCGGTAACGCGACACTTCGGCTACCACATCGGCGAGGGTGGCGTTGTCGAACACCAGCTTGCCCTGACGCCAGGCGGTCAGCTTGGCGGCGTCCACTGCCTGGGGCGCGGCAACTCGCCCATGCGCATCGATAGAGGAACCCTGACCTGCACTCAGTTGCGCCAGCGAAGTGTCGCGGCCCTGCACGCGCACCGAGCCCTGTTCGACCGCCACCCGGGTAGCTGCAGGGTCCAGGCGCACATCGAAACGGGTGCCGGTGACGATCACGCTGCCTTGGGCGGTGTCGACCACGAACGGACGGCTTCGGTCAGGGGCGACGATGAACATCGCCTCACCTGCGTTCAGTTGAACATGACGACGACCTGGGCTGAAATCGACCTGCAGCTCGGTTGCGCTGTTGAGTTCAAGGCGCGAACCATCGGGCAGCTCGACCTGACGGCGCTCGCCAAAGGCGGTCTGCAGCTGACCCTGGTGATTGAGCTGTTGCTGCTGCCAGGCCGTCCAGCCCAGCCCCAGTGCCACCACCGCTACACTGGCCGCCAGTGCCTGGCGCAGCAGGCGCCGTTGCGGCAGCTGTGGAATCGGGTCCGGCTCGCACAGCGCTTGGAGGCGCTGGCGGGGGATCAGCTGCGCCGCGCTCCAGACCGTGGCCAGGGCATCGTACTCGGCACGATGGCTGGGATCGGCAGCCAGCCAGGTACGCAGCTGCTTTTGCAGCGCGGCATCGCGCGGCGCATCCTGTATTCGGACGAACCATGCGGCCGCCTGCTCACGGACGGTCTCGGAACCGTGCTGTTTCATGGGAATGGTCTCCTGACTCATCGTGCCGACACATCCAAGTGCTCACGCAGATGTCGGAGCGTGCGGATCATATACTTTTCGACCATGTTCTTGGTCAAACCCATGCGCTCGGCGATCTCGGCCTGGCTCAGGCCTTCAAGCTTCTGCCAGATGAACACCCGGCGGCAGTTCAGTGGCAACTCGGCCAACGCCCGCTCGACGCTGTCGGCCAGTTCCAGGGCCTGGACGTAGGCTTCCGGATCGTCGCTGGTGGCCACGCCTTCATCGAACGCTTCCAGTTCCAGGGCCTGACGCCGGTCTTCGCGACGGAAACCATCCACGGCGATGTTGCGGGCGGTCTGGTGCAGGTAGGCACGGGGCTGCTCGACCTGTTCGCGCGGGTTTTCCAGCACCCGGAGGAAGGCATCGTGCGTGAGGTCCTCGGCCTGCTGACGACTGCGCAACTTGCGCGTCCAGGTGCCGATCAGCTCATGGTAGTGGTCGAGGAAGCCTTTGTGTGCGGACACGTTCAGGGTCGTCAGGGAGGCGGATTAGGGTGCGAATAGTAATGTTTCTCATCCATAACGGCAAATCCGCCCGACGGTAACAAAAAATTTATCGTGTTTTTCATGCACGGCAGTGCCAGGAAAATGTGGCCATAAATATGAACACCTGAGGCCTTTTCGCGGGCTCGCCCGCTCCCTCGGGAATCGCTTGATGCCTGTAAAAAGGGGCTTGCCTGCGCAGGGGTCAAAACGCTCCATTCCACAATTTTTTACGCTTGAAACACCCCGGGGAACATCAGCCGGTCATGCCAGTCGGTTATTCAACGGGTAGCGCGCCGTTCCACGACGATCGCACCCGGTTTGCCTGTTGATTCTGCATTCTTCACGCCCTAAAGTGCGCGCCGAACGTCCATGCTGGAAACGATCCATCCGGCTCAAGTACTGAGTAGGCGAACCAAAGTGGGGATACGGAGGACGTTCAGTTTGCAGCCACTTAATCATTCAGTTTGCCCATGGAGTCCCTGAGCATGTCGATCCAGGTCGAAGACTATTTCGCGCGTGACACCTTCCAGAAAATGAAGGCGTTCGCCGACAAGCAGGAAACCCCGTTCGTACTCATCGACACCCAGATGATCAGCCAGGCCTATGACGACCTGCGTGCTGGTTTCGAATTCGCCAAGGTGTACTACGCGGTCAAGGCCAACCCGGCCGTCGAGATCATCGACCTGCTCAAGGAAAAAGGTTCGAGCTTCGACATCGCCTCGATCTACGAGCTGGACAAGGTCATGGGCCGTGGTGTCAGTGCCGACCGCATCAGCTACGGCAACACCATCAAAAAATCCAAGGACATCCGCTACTTCTACGAGAAGGGCGTGCGCCTGTATGCCACCGACTCGGAAGCCGACCTGCGCAACATTGCCAAGGCCGCACCGGGCTCGAAAGTGTACGTGCGTATCCTCACCGAGGGCTCGACCACTGCCGACTGGCCGCTGTCGCGCAAATTCGGCTGCCAGACCGACATGGCCATGGACCTGCTGATCCTTGCCCGTGACCTGGGCCTGGTGCCTTACGGCATTTCCTTCCACGTCGGTTCGCAACAGCGCGACATCAGCGTGTGGGACGCGGCCATTGCCAAGGTCAAGGTCATCTTCGAGCGCCTGAAGGAAGAAGACGGCATCGAGCTGAAGCTGATCAACATGGGTGGCGGCTTCCCGGCCAACTACATCACCCGTACCAACAGCCTCGAGACCTACGCCGAGGAGATCATCCGCTTCCTCAAGGAAGACTTCGGTGACGACCTGCCGGAAATCATCCTCGAGCCAGGCCGTTCGCTGATCGCCAACGCCGGTATCCTGGTCAGCGAAGTGGTGCTGGTCGCACGCAAGTCGCGCACCGCCGTCGAGCGCTGGATCTACACCGACGTGGGCAAGTTCTCCGGCCTGATCGAAACCATGGACGAAGCCATCAAGTTCCCGATCTGGACCGAAAAGAAAGGCGAAGCCGAAGAAGTGGTCATCGCCGGCCCGACCTGCGACAGCGCCGACATCATGTACGAGAACTACAAGTACGGCCTGCCGTTGAACCTGGCTATCGGTGACCGCCTGTACTGGCTGTCGACCGGTGCCTACACCACCAGCTACAGCGCAGTGGAATTCAACGGCTTCCCGCCGCTGAAGGCTTACTACCTGTAATGCGAAACGGGGCCGAAAGGCCCCGTTTTCGTATGTGCTCTGCGGTACTGGCGCCCATAGGGACCGCCCCACATTGGAAACCGGCGCTGCAACTGTTGGAGCGGGTTTACCCGCGAACAGGCCGCACAGGCGACATCAAGCCTCGCGCCTTTCCAGCTCTTCGGCATAGCTTGCGGCGAAGGCCATCAACACCGGCCCCGCTCCCTGCAAGGTCACCAAGGCACTGCGCAGGAAATTCAGGTTCCCCTCGACCTTGGCTCGCTCCAGCCAGGTCCCGGCCTCGGCCACTTCGCCTCGTTCGATCAGCACCATCGCCAGGCTGAACATCCCGCGAAAATCCCCTGCCTCGGCCGAACGCCGATACCAGCGCACCGCCCGCACCGGGCTCGGCGCGGTGGCAATGCCATGCTCCAGGTAGCGCCCGTACAGGTTCATCGACTTGGCATGGCCCATCTGCGCAGCCTTTTCGTAACAGGCCAGTGCCTGCGCCTGGTTGGCCGGCAACCCGCGCCCGGTGGCCAGCAGGTTGCCGAGGTTGTACAGGCCCCAGTCCAGACCAGCATCCGCCGCACGGGCGTAGTGGATGGCGGCCTGCGACGGATCAACAGCACCGCCCCAGCCATGCTCCAGGCAACGCCCAAGCATGTTGTGCGCCATGGCACTGCCGCCCTGGGCCGCAATGCCGAACCAGCGCCGGGCGACGCCGGCATCCTGCTCGATGCCACGGCCATCGAGCAGGATCTGCCCGAGCAGCAGTTGCGCCTCGACCATGCCCTCCCCCGCCGCCGCCAGGATCGCCTGGGCCGCCTTGCCGGGGCTGTGTTCGAGCATCGCCTGCAGGCCGGCAGCATCCACCACTTCTTCACGACGCAGCTGATAGGACACGGCTCAGACCTCGGCCCAGCGGCGCAGCAGGTTGTGGTAGGTGCCGGTCAGCTGCAGCAAGGACGGGTGGTCCGGCACATCGGCGGTCAGTTGCTGGATGGCATTGTCCATCTCGAACAGCAACGCCCGCTGGCTGTCCTCGCGCACCAGGCTCTGGGTCCAGAAGAACGCCGCGTAGCGCACGCCACGGGTTACCGGGTTGACCTTGTGCAGGCTGGTGCCCGGGTACAGCACCAGGTCGCCGGCTGCCAGCTTGACCTGCTGCACACCGTAGGTGTCCTGAATCACCAGTTCGCCACCGTCGTAGCTGTCCGGTTCGCTGAGGAACAGGGTCGAGGACAGGTCGGTGCGCACCCGCTCCGGGCTACCCTTGGGCTGGCGCAGGGCGTTGTCGATGTGGAAACCGAAGTTGCCGCCTTCGCGGTAGCAGTTGATCAGCGGCGGGAACACCTTGTGCGGCAAGGCCGCCGACATGAAACGCGGGGTCTGCCACAAGCGATCGATCAGGGCGCTGCCGATTTCCTTGGCCAGCGGGTGCCCTTCCGGCAGTTGCAGGTTGTGCTTGGCCTTGGCCGACTGGTAACCGGCCGTGACCTTGCCATCGGCCCAGTCGGTTTGCGCCAATGCCTCGCGGATACGCGCCAGCTCATCGGCGTCGAACAACCCTGGGATATGAAGCAGCATGGCGGCGGCACCGTTAATATCTGTAAAGCGCCAATGATATTGATTCCCTTTTGCGATGCAAAGCCCTTGGCATGCCTTAGACGATTCAGCGTCCATAAACCGTAAAGAGAATATGTAAAGATTGTAAATTTATAGCGAATGGTAACGAGTCTCAATTGTGCCTTACAAATCCTTACATTAACATCCGCCGCCTTCACACCTTGGGGAAGGCCTACAACAATGCGTCACGTACCATCTGCAGTGAGCTCACCACGCCTGATCGTCACAGCCATCGGTGTCGCCTTCAGCGCGTCCGGCGCCTATGCCGCCGATCCGGTCGCCAGCACCGCCATCACCCTCGACGCCACCAGCGTCAATGGCAAGGCTGAGCAGGCCAGCACCGATTACAAGGTCGAAAAGGCCTCCTCGCAGAAGTACACCGCCCCGCTGGTAGACACCCCGCGCTCGGTCACCGTGATCCCGCAGCAAGTGATCAAGGACACCAATGCCCTGACCCTGCAGGACGCCTTGCGCACCGTGCCCGGCATCACCTTCGGTGCCGGCGAAGGCGGCAACCCGCAAGGCGACCGCCCGTTCATCCGCGGCTTCGACGCCCAGGGTGACACCTACCTGGACGGCGTGCGTGACACGGGCGCCCAGACCCGCGAAATCTTTGCCGTCGAATCGGTCGAAGTGGCCAAGGGCCCGAACTCGGCCATTGGCGGCCGCGGCGCTGCCGGCGGCACCATCAACCTGGTGAGCAAGCGCGCACACCTGGGTAACTCGCTCGACGGCGCCTGGACCTGGGGCAGCGACCAGACCCAGCGCTACACCTTCGATGGCAACTACCAGTTCAGCGACACCGTTGCCGGCCGCCTGAACCTGATGACCCACGAAAGCAACGTCGCCGGCCGTGACAAGGTCAATTACGACCGCTGGGGTATCGCCCCGTCGCTGGCCTTCGGCCTGGGCACCGCGACCCGCGTCAACCTTGATTACTACCACCTGGAAAGCGACGACCTGCCGGACTCGGGTATTCCGTACAGCATTCCGACCGCTGGCAGCGCCGCGCGTACCTCGGCTCACCCGAGCAAGCCGAACGATGGTGGCGACAGCGACAACTTCTACGGCCTGACCGACCGCGACTTCCGCAAGACCCGTGTCGACATCGCCACCTTCGCCATCGAGCACGACCTGACCGATGCGCTGACCATCAAGAACACCTTCCGTCACGGCAACAGCATGCAGGACTACATCCTGACCCAGCCCGACGACAGCAAGGGCAACGTCAACAATGGCAGCGTCTGGCGCCGCGCCAACACCCGCGTTGGCAACACTTCCACCACCACCAACCAGACCGACCTGTTCGGCGAATTCTACCTGGGCGGCCTGAAGAACAGCTTCTCCACCGGTATCGAGCTGAGCCGCGAAGAAAGCGATCGCGAAACCTACAACGTTGACACTGACACCGTCCCAGGTGGCGCAGCGAACACCAATTGCACCCCAGGCATGATCGGTGCCACCAGCGGCTACAACTGCACCTCGCTGAGCAACCCGAACCCGGATGATCCGTGGAACGGTGCCATCTCGCGCAACTACGCCGGCACCAACACCAAGAGCAACACCCGAGCCATCTACGTGTTCGATACCCTCGAACTGTCGCCACAGTGGCTGCTGAACATGGGCCTGCGTTACGACCACTTCGACACCCAGTACCGTGGCTACAACGCCAACGGCAGTACTGCGGTAAGTTCCAAGGGCATCGTCTCCAAGGGCAAGGACACCAGTGAGTTCGTCACCGGCCAGCTGGGCCTGGTGTGGAAACCGGCCGACAACGGCAGCATCTATGTGTCCTACGCTACCTCGGCCACCCCGCCGGGGGCCTACCTCGGCGAAGGCATGGAAGGCAACCCGCTGGGCAACACCACCGACCGCAGCGGCAACTTGCTCTCCAGCGACATGGAGCCGGAAGAAACCACCAACTACGAAATCGGTACCAAGTGGGACCTGTTCAACGAACGCCTGTCGCTGGCTGCGGCACTGTTCCGTACCGAGAAAGAAAACGCGCGCGTGCAGGTAAACACCACCACCTACGAGAACGTCGGCGAAACCCGCGTGCAGGGTATCGAGCTGTCGGCCAGCGGCAAGATCACCGACAAGTGGCAAGTGTTCGCCGGCTACACCTACATGGAAGCGCGCCAGATCGACGGCGGCCCGCTGGGTGCGGCCAATGACGGCAACCAGCTGCCGAACACGCCGAACAACAGCGCCAGCCTGTGGACAACCTATTCCATCACGCCGAAGCTGACCATCGGTGGCGGTGCGTTCTATGTGGATGACGTGTACGGCAGCGTGGCCAACACCACCATGGTCGACAGCTATGTCCGCTACGACGCCATGGCCGCTTACAAGTTGACCAAGAACGTCGACCTGCAGCTGAACGTGCAGAACCTGACGGATGAGGTGTACTACGACAAGGCCTTCTCCACCCACTTCGCCAACCAGGCGGCCGGGCGGACTGCACTGTTGACCACCAGCGTCCACTTCTGACGCAACACCGCCGAGCCCCGTTCATACCTGTGAGCGGGGCTTTTGCGTATCAAGGCATAATGCCCGCCCTGCGGTCCGTGGCAGCAACACAAGGTGATGGATGTGGTGAAGAAAACGCTGTTCCAACTGCACTGGTTGTTTGGCATCACCGCCGGGCTGGTGCTGGCATTGATGGGCATCACCGGTGCGCTGTACTCGTTCCAGGAAGAGCTGTTGCGCACCTTCAACGCCGATGTGCTCAAGGTCGAGGTACGCGCCGAAGGCGTGCTGCCAATGGGCGAACTGGTGCGTCGGGTCGAGGCCGAGCAAGGCGACAAGGTGTCGATGCTGTGGGTCGATGTACGCGAAGGCAATGCCGCGCGGGTGTTCTTCACCCCGCCACCGGGCGAGCGCCGCGGCGCGCTGCGCTATGCCGACCCGTATACCGGCGAACTCAAGGGTGATGCAGCCGGGCAAGGGTTCTTCAACCTGATGCTGACCCTGCACCGCTTCCTCGCCATGGGCGACACGGGCCGGCAGATCACCGGGGCCTGTACCCTGATGCTGGTGTTCTTCTGCCTGTCCGGCCTGTACCTGCGCTGGCCACGCAAGGCGCTGAACTGGCGCACCTGGCTGACGTTCGACTGGGCCAGGAAAGGCCGCGCCTTCAACTGGGACCTGCACGCCGTGGCCGGTACCTGGTGCCTGCTCTTCTACCTGCTGTTCGCGTTGACCGGGCTGTTCTGGTCCTACGAATGGTACCGCTCGGGCCTGAACAAACTGCTGGCTGACCAGCCCGCTGCCGGGCAGCAACAAAAGCGTGGCGAAGGCCGTGGCCGCCATGGGCCGCCCAAGGTCGACAAGAACGCGCCGCCACTGGTGGTCGACTACGACGCCATCTGGGCCAACCTGAAGGACGCTGCCGGCCCAGGCCTGGCCCTGTACAACCTGCGCCTGCCGCCGGCAGGTGGCCAGCCGGCCAATCTGTTCTACCTGCTCGAAGGCGCCGCCCACCCGCGCGCGTTCAACACCCTGGTGCTCGACCCGGCCAGTGGCCAGGTGAAAAGCCAGGACCGCTACAGCGACAAGTCCTTCAAGGCCCAGCTGCTGCAGAGCGTCTACGCCCTGCACGTTGGCGAATACTTCGGCCTGCCGGGTCGCATCATCGTCACCCTGGCCAGCCTGACCATGCCGCTGTTCTTCGTGACCGGCTGGCTGCTGTACCTCGACCGCCGCCGCAAGAAGCGCCAGGTACGCGCCGCTCGCGGTACCGTAGACAGCAGCCAGGCCAGCGGCGACAGCTGGCTGATCGGCTTCGCCAGTCAGAGCGGCTTCGCCGAGCAACTGGCCTGGCAGAGCGCCGGGCAACTGCAAGCCGCCGGCTTGCCGGTACAGGTGCGCGCCTTGGCCGATGTAGGTGAACACGACCTGCTTCAGGCCCGCCGCGCGCTGTTCGTGGTCAGCACTTTCGGAGACGGCGAAGCGCCCGACAGCGCCCGCGGCTTCGAACGCAAAGTCCTGGGCCAACCCTGGGCACTGAACCACCTCAACTATGCCCTGCTCGCCCTTGGCGACCGCCAGTATCCGCACTTCTGTGGCTTCGCCCGGCGCCTGCAGGCGTGGCTTGGCGAGCGCGGCGCCAGCAGCGCATTCAGCCCGGTGGAGGTGGACAACGCCGATCAGGCCGCCTTGCAGCAGTGGCAACAGGAACTGGCGCAACTGACCGGTGCGCAGCCTGTCAGCGCCTGGCAGCCACCGAGTTTCGGCAACTGGACGCTGGTGCAACGCGCGCTGCTCAACCCTGGCAGCCAAGGCCAGCCGGTCTACCTGCTCGGTCTGCGGCCCGAGCAACCCGCGAGCTGGGAGGCCGGTGACCTGGCGGAGATCCTGCCGCTCAATGGCCAGCCACGGATCGATGCGTTCCTCGACGGCATGGCACTCGACGCCAACGCCGTCGTGCACGTCGATGGCCTGCAGCAAACCTTGCGCCAGGCGCTGGCTGGCCGCCAGTTGCCAAGCCGTCGCGATCACCTGCTCGGCCTGCATGCGCAGGCGCTGGTCGATGCATTGGTACCGATCGGCAGCCGCGAGTACTCGATCGCCTCCATCGCCAGCGATGGCGTGCTGGAGCTGATCGTACGCCAGGAGCGCCATGCCGACGGCAACCTCGGCCTCGGGTCCGGCTGGCTGACCGAGTACCTGCCGCTGCAGGGCACCTTGAGCCTGCGCTTGCGCCGCAACAGCGGTTTCCATCTGCCCGAGACGTCAGCACCGATGATCCTGATCGGCAATGGCACCGGCCTGGCCGGCCTGCGCAGCCTGATGCGCGCACGGGTCAATGCTGGCGAGCAACGCAACTGGCTGCTGTTCGGCGAGCGCAACCGGGCACACGACCTGCTGTGTGGCGCAGAGCTGCAGGCCTGGCTCGACAGCGGCGATCTGGCGCGGCTGGACCTGGCGTTCTCGCGGGATCAGGCGGAGAAGGTTTATGTGCAGGATGTACTGCTGCAGCACGCCGAGCTGTTCAAGCGCTGGGTGGCTGATGGGGCTTGCGTCTATGTCTGCGGCAGCTTGCAAGGGATGGCGGCAGGCGTGGATGCGGCGCTCAACGGCATGCTTGGGGAAGCAGCGGTACAGCAACTGATCGAGGATGGGCGGTATCGGCGTGATGTGTACTGATTAGGTATAGATGTAACCGGCACCGGCCTCATCGCGGATAAATCCGCTCCTACAAGGTGAACTGCGCCCCTGAGGTTGGACAAGAATCCAACCTCAAGGGCAGAGGGTTCCCTGTAGGAGCGGATTTATCCGCGAAGAGGCCGTACAGGCTATCAATGCAGCTCGAAGGTATCGGCATCCAGGTTGGCCGGGAACTTGGTGCGGTACGCCGCCAGTTCCGCCGCGCTCAGCACCGCAGTGAACACCCCGTCTGCCTCGCCTGCACTGAGCAGGCTCTCACCCTGGAAGTCCAGCACCTGGCTGTCGCCAGAATAGGCGAAGCCCTTGCCGTCGGTCCCCACCCGGTTCACCGCCGCCACGTAGCACAGGTTCTCGATGCCCCGCGCTGGCAGCAGGCGGTTCCAGTGCTGGCGCCGCGCTGCCGGCCAGTTGGCGGTATACAGCAGCAGGTCAGTGTCTTGGGCATCACAACTCCACACCGGGAAGCGCAGGTCATAGCAGATCAGCGGGCGCACCCGCCAGCCCTTGATCTCGAACTGCACCTGGCGCTCACCTGGGGTGTAGTGCTTGTGCTCCCCCGCCATGCGGAACAGGTGACGCTTGTCGTAATGCAGGATTTCGCCATCCGGCCGCGCCCAGAGCAAGCGGTTGCGGTGGCTGCCGTCAGCGGCCTGGATGATCACGCTGCCGGTGATCACCGCGTCGATACGCTTGGCCTGGGCCTTGAGCCATTTGTAGGTCGGGCCGTTCTCAGGCTCGCACAGGGTTTCCGACTGCATGGAAAAACCCGTGGTGAACATCTCGGGCAGGACCACCAGATCGCTGCCGCGGGCCTGGTCCAGCAGCACCTCGAAATGCGCGTAGTTGGCCTCACGGTCATGCCAGGCCAGCGTGGTCTGGACCAGGGCGACTTTCAGGTTGGGCAGTGCACTCAGATCGCGCATAGTTTTTCCGCTGCCTGACGCAGCGTCTCCTCACGTTTGGCAAAGCACAGGCGTACCAGGCGTTGCTCGGGGATGGGTTGCTGGTAGAACACCGACACCGGAATGGTCGCCACGCCATGTTCACGGGTGAGCCACAGCGCCATGTCGACATCGTTTAGGTCCGGGCGGATCTGCGAGTAGTCCACCAGTTGGAAATAGGTTCCCGCCGTGCGGGCAAAGCTGAAACGCGAGCCTTCGAGCAGGTCGCAGAACAGGTCGCGCTTGGCCTGATAGAAGCCCGGCAGCTCGTCGATGTGCTCCGGGTGCTCGGCCATGAAGTCGGCCAGGGCGCATTGCAGCGGTGTCACGCCACAGAAATTGACGTATTGATGCACCTTGCGCAGTTCGGCGCTCAAGGCCGGCGGCGCAATCACGTAACCGGTCTTCCAGCCGGTGACGTGGTAGGTCTTGCCAAACGAGCTGACGACGAACGCCCGTGAATACAGCTGCTCGTGGGCCAGCACGCTGGCATGGCGCACACCGTCGTAGACCAGGTGCTCGTAGACTTCGTCGCTGACCAGATAGATGTCGCGATCGGCGATCAGACTGGCCAGTTGGTCCAGGTCTTCGCGGCTGATCAGCGCGCCACTGGGGTTGTGCGGCGAATTGAGGATGACCATGCGCGTGCGTGGGCTCAGGGCATCGCTGAACTTCTGCCAGTCGATGCGGAAGTCGCCGTTGCTCAGTTGCACATGCACGCAGCGCCCGCCCGCCAGTTCCACCGACGGCTCGTAGCTGTCGTAGCAAGGGTCGAAGACGATCACCTCGTCACCGATGTGGATCAAAGCCTGGATGGCACAGAAAATCGCCTCGGTGGCGCCCGGGGTGATGGTCACCTCCTGATCGGCATCCACCTGCGCGCCGTACAGCCGCGCGACCTTGGCCGCCACCTGCTGGCGCAGGGCCGGCAGGCCGGTCATCGGCGAATACTGGTTATGCCCGGCGGCGACATGCCGGCCGACTGCATCGAGCAACGCCTGCGGGCCATTGAAGTCGGGAAAGCCTTGGGACAGGTTGAGCGCGCCAGTCTGCACGGCGAGCTGGGACATGGTGGTGAAGATGGTCGTGCCGACATTCGGCAGTTTGCTGCGGATCATGGAGCCCTCTTTCCTGGGGTGTATCCGGCACGGGGTGGAGTCCGAGCATAGCGGATCGAGCAGTCAGGAAAAAGGTTGAAACAACAGAGGAATTGCGCTGGATCAACGGGCCTCTTCGCGGCGGTTCGACGCCTCGATGAACCCGCGCCCACAGGACTGCACAGTATTCGGATCTGTGAAGTCTCTGTGGGAGCGGGTTCATCGAGGCGTCGAACCGCCGCGAAGAAGTTACCGCAGAATCAGCGCTTGTCGCGGCGCTTCTTCTCGGCCTTCTTGTGGTGCGACATCAGCCGGCGCTTCTTGTTGACCTGGCGATCGGTGAGGGTGTTCTTCTTGCCCTCGTACGGGTTCTCACCGCCCTTGTACTCGATGCGGATCGGCGTACCGACCAGCTTCAGCACGCGGCGGTAGGTGTTCTCCAGGTAACGTGAGTACGACTTCGGAATCTTGTCGGTCTGGTTGCCGTGGATCACGATCAGCGGCGGGTTGGCACCACCGAGGTGGGCATAGCGCAGCTTGATGCGGCGACCGTTGACCAGCGGTGGCTGGTGCTCGCTCACGGCATCTTCGAGGATCTGCGTCAGGCGGCTGGTCGGCCAGCGGGTGACCGCTGACTTGAACGCGGCCTGTACCGACTTGTACAGGTGGCCCACGCCCGTGCCGTGCAGGGCCGAGATGAAGTGGATGTCGGCGAAGTCGACGAAGAACAGCCGGCGCTCCAGCTCGGTCTTCACGTAGTCGCGTTCACCCGACTCCATGCCATCCCACTTGTTCAGGGCGATGACGATGGCGCGGCCGGCTTCCAGGGCGAAGCCCAGCAGGTTGAGATCATGGTCGACCACACCCTCGCGGGCATCCATGACGAAGATCACCACGTTGGCGTCCTTGATCGCCTGCAGGGTCTTCACCACCGAGAACTTTTCGACTTCTTCGTGGATCTTGCCGCGTTTGCGCACGCCAGCGGTATCGATGAAGGTGTACTTCTCGTCATCACGCTCGAACGGGATGTAGATACTGTCGCGGGTGGTGCCCGGCTGGTCGTACACCACCACACGCTCTTCGCCGAACATGCGGTTGACCAGGGTCGACTTGCCCACGTTCGGGCGGCCGATGATGGCGATCTTGATGCCATCTTTCTCGCTAGGGCCTGGGATGCGTACCGCTTCCTCGCCTTCGGCGACTTCAGCGTCCAGCGCTTCCTCGACCTGGTCACGCGGGATGTGGCCGAGTACCGCCTCCATCAGCGCGTTGATGCCACGGCCCTGGGAGCCGGCTACCGGAATGGCATTACCCATCCCCAACGGCGAGAACTCGGCGCGGGCGACGTCGGCGTCGATGTTGTCGATCTTGTTGGCGACCAGGATGGCCGACTTGTTGCGCTTGCGCAGGTGCTCGGCAATCATCTGGTCGGCGGCGGTCATGCCGGCGCGGGCGTCGACCAGGAACAGCACGTAGTCGGCTTCCTCGATGGCCATCAGCGACTGCTCGGCCATCTTCTCGTCCATGCCCACTTCGTCACCGGTGATACCGCCGGTGTCGATGAGGATGAAGGAACGACCCTGCCAGCTGGCATCACCGTACTGGCGATCACGGGTCAGGCCCGACAAGTCACCGACGATGGCATCGCGGGTCTTGGTCAGGCGGTTGAACATGGTGGATTTGCCGACGTTCGGGCGGCCCACCAGGGCGATTACGGGAACCATGCGGCTCTCCACTCTTGAATTCTTGAAAATGCAAAGGCCGCTGCAAGGCAGCGGCCGGAGTTCGGGCGGCGTGTCCTACGCCGCGGCCTGAAGCCCGCCAAGGCTCCAAGCATAGCTTCAGCGGATGGTCAGTGCCTCGAGCTTGCCGCTGTTGCCAAAGACGTAGATGGTGTCGCCGACCACAAGTGGGCGGGCACGCAGGCCATCGCTGTCGATACGCTCACGGCCGACGAAGCGGCCATCGACCTGGCTCAGCAGGTGCAGGTAACCCTCGAAGTCCCCCACAGCCACATAGCTGGAGAACACTTCCGGCGCGGTCAGCTGACGGCGAGCCATGGAGTCGTTGGTCCACAGGGCGCTGGAAGAGCGCTCGTCGACACTTTCAACGGTACCGGTGGCCTCGCTGACATAGACGTTACCGTAGCCCTGGGCGACACCCACATAGCTGGAAGCATCGCGCTGCCACAGCACGCGGCCGCTTTCCAGGTCCAGGCCCGCTACGCGGCCCTGGTAGGTGCTGACGTACAGGGTACCACCAGACAGCAGCAACCCGCCGTCGATGTCGACCACGCGGTCCAGTTCGGAACGGCCCTGCGGGATGGCCACGCGGCTCTCCCACACCGGCACGCCGTTGTTGATGTCCACCGCCACCACCTTGCCGGTGGACAGGCCGGCCACGGCCAGACGGTTGGTGGCGATCGGCGCGCCGGTACCACGCAGGGTCAGCACCGCCGGGGTGTTTTCGTAGATCCAGCGGCGGTCGCCAGTAGCGGCATCCAGGCCGATCAGGCGGTCGTCCTGGGTCTGTACCACCACAACGTCACCGTTGTTGGCCGGTGGCGCCAGCACTTCACTGGTAACACGCGAGCGCCAGCGCTCTTCACCCGTGCTGGAATCCAGCGCGATGACTTCACCCTTGAGGGTGCCGAGCATCACCAGGCCGTAGCCTACGCCGACGGCGCCGGAGACCGGCAGCTCGAGGTCCTTCTTCCACACCACGTCACCGGTGATGCGGTCGAGGGCGAAGACTTCACCGTTGACGTCGGAGGCGTAGATACGGTCGTTCTCGATCGCCGGAACCAGGGTGTTGTAGGTTTCACCCTGGCCGTCACCGATCGAACGGCTCCACTGCTTCTTCAGCACCACTTCCTCGGTGAACTTGGTCAGCTCGGCCGGAGGCAGTTCCTTCTTGCTGTTGCTGCTGCAACCTGCGGCCAGCACGGCCAGGGTCAGCACTGCTGCTTGTTTCCAACCGATCACTTACGCGTCCCCTTTGGCCAGGTCATCCAGCTTCAGTTGCAGGCCACCGACTGCTGCTTCATCAGACAGCGCGGCCTTGGCTTTCTCGTAGGCACTGTGGGCATCGTCGCCACGACCCAACTGCACCAGCAGATCACCTTTGAGTTCCTCACGGCTGGCCAGGAATGCCTTGTCGGCATCACCGTCGAGCAGCTTGAGGGCTTCTTCGGCCTTGTTCTGGGCGGCGAGCACGCGCGCCAGGCGCTGGCGCGAGATTTCGCCCAGGGTGACATCGGCCGGCTTGTCCAGCACGCTTTTCAGCTCGGCAGCAGCGTCGTCGAGCTTGCCGCTCTCGACCGCGACCTTGGCCACGAACAGGCTGCCGTACTGGGCGTACGCAGTACCGCCGAACTCGCTCTTGAGTTTGCCGGCCAGCTCCGCGACCTTGGTTGCGTCTGGCTGGCCATTCGGCGTCAGGCTGGTCTCAAGCAGGGCCTGATACAGCTGCGAGGCACCTTGCGACTGGTTGCTCTGGTACTTGTGCCAGGTATTCCAGCCCAACACCACCACGCCAGCCAGCAGGGCACCGGTCAGCAGCGGCTTGCCGTTGCGGTTCCACCAGTCCTTGACCCCTGCCAGTTCATCATCGGTACTCGACACCCCAATACTCCTTTTCGCCTATTCGCTTGTTGAACCGCGTTACGCCTGAGCGATCGCGGTTTCCAGGTGCTCAGCCAGAGCATCCCAGGCAATGTTCTGTTGTTCGCCCTGCCCACGCAGGGGCTTCAAGCCGATCTCTTGCTTGGCCAATTCGTCGTCGCCGAGGATCAGGGCGAACAATGCGCCGCTCTTGTCGGCTTTCTTGAACTGGCTCTTGAAGCTGCCCCCGCCGGCGTTGACCGCCAGGCGCAGGCCCGGCAGGCGATCGCGCAGGCCTTCGGACAGGCGCAGGCCGGCCAGTTCCGCCTGCTCGCCGAAGGCGCACAGGTAGACGTCGATGGTGCGGTTGATCGACTCGGGGACCTTGCCGAGGGTTTCCAGCAGCAGGATCAGGCGCTCGATGCCCATGGCGAAACCGACGCCAGTGGTCGGCTTGCCGCCCATCTGCTCGACCAGGCCGTCGTAACGGCCGCCGGCGCAGACGGTGCCCTGGGCACCGAGCTTGTCGGTAACCCACTCGAACACGGTCTTGCTGTAGTAGTCCAGGCCGCGGACCAGCTTGGTGTTGATCACGAACGGAATGCCTGCGGCGTCGAGGCGTGCCTTGAGGCCCTCGAAGTGCACACGGGAATCATCGTCCAGGTAGTCTTCCAGCTTCGGTGCGCCGACCAGCACCGCCTGGGTGCCCTGGTCCTTGCTGTCGAGGATACGCAGCGGGTTGCTCTTGAGGCGACGCTGGCTGTCTTCGTCGAGCTGCTCCAGGCGCGCCGAGAGGAACTCGACCAGCGCGTCACGGTAACGGGCGCGGGCTTCACTGGTGCCCAGGCTGTTGAGTTCGAGCTTGACCGCATCCTGGATGCCCAGCAGGCCCCACAGGCGCCAGGTCAGCATGATCAGTTCAGCGTCGATGTCCGGGCCGTCCAGGTTGAACACTTCCACACCGATCTGGTGGAACTGCCGATAGCGGCCCTTCTGCGGGCGCTCGTGGCGGAACATCTGGCCGATGTACCAGAGCTTCTGCACCTGGCCGTTGCCGGTGATGCCATGCTCCAGCACAGCCCGCACGCAGGCGGCGGTGCCTTCCGGGCGCAGGGTGAGCGAATCGCCGTTGCGGTCCTCGAAGGTGTACATCTCTTTTTCGACGATGTCGGTGACTTCACCAATGGAGCGCTTGAACAGCTCGGTGAACTCGACGATCGGCGTGCGGATCTGGCTGTACCCATAGGTGTCCAGCAGGCCGGCGACGGTGCCTTCGAAGTAGCGCCAGAGTGGCGACTGCTCTGGCAGGATGTCGTTCATGCCACGGATGGCTTGCAGCGATTTGCTCACGAAAAGTCCTTACGAATCTGTGTGTCAGCTGCGGGCAATCAGCGCCGCGTCAGCCTCGACCTTTTCGGCCGCTTTCTGGCGGATGAGCTTTTCCAGCTCATCGACCAGGTTGTCATTGGTCAGCTTCTGCGCCGGCTTGCCGTCGATGTAGACCAGGTTCGGCGTACCACCGGTCAACCCCACGTGGGACTCCTTGGCTTCGCCAGGGCCGTTGACCACGCAACCGATCACCGCCACGTCCAGCGGCACCAGCAGGTCTTCCAGGCGCCCTTCGAGCTCGTTCATGGTCTTGACCACGTCGAAGTTCTGCCGCGAGCAGCTCGGGCAGGCGATGAAGTTGATGCCCCGCGAACGCAGGTGCAGCGACTTGAGAATGTCGTAGCCGACCTTCACTTCCTCGACCGGGTCGGCCGCCAGCGAGATACGGATGGTATCGCCAATCCCTTCGGCCAGCAGCATACCGAGGCCGACGGCAGATTTCACTGTCCCCGAGCGCAGGCCACCGGCTTCGGTGATCCCCAGGTGCAGCGGCTGGATGATCTGCTTGGCCAGCAGGCGATAGGCTTCGACGGCCATGAACACGTCGGAGGCCTTGACGCTGACCTTGAAGTCCTGGAAGTCCAGGCGATCGAGGTGCTCGACGTGACGCAGGGCCGACTCGACCAGCGCGGCCGGGGTCGGCTCGCCGTACTTCTTCTGCAGGTCCTTTTCCAAAGAACCGGCGTTGACGCCGATGCGGATCGGGATACCCCGGTCGCGGGCAGCGTCCACCACCGCCCGCACGCGGTCTTCACGGCCGATGTTGCCCGGGTTGATGCGCAGGCAATCGACGCCAAGCTCGGCCACACGCAGGGCGATCTTGTAGTCGAAATGGATATCGGCAACCAGCGGTACACTGACCAGCTGCTTGATCTTGCCGAACGCCTCGGCGGCGTCCATGTCGGGTACCGAGACGCGGACGATGTCGACGCCGGCGTCGACCAGGCGCTGGATCTGCGCCACGGTGGCCATCACATCGTTGGTGTCGGTGTTGGTCATGCTCTGCACCGCGATGGGGGCATCACCACCCACCGGCACATTGCCGACCCAGATTTTGCGGGATTCGCGACGTTTGATCGGAGATTCGCCGTGCATGACTTACTGTCCCAACTTCAGGCGAGCGGTCTCGCCACTGGTGAATGGGGCCACATCGACGGCCTGGCCGTTGTAGCTGACCTGGGCGCCACGGGCAAAGCCCAGGCGGACCGCGAACGGCGGCTTGCCGGTCAGCTCGAGGTTGTCCCCTTTGCGCTTGATCGCGCTGAACAGCACCTTGCCGTTGCCATCGGACACCTGGGTCCAGCAATCGGCGGTGAACTGGATTGCAACCTTGGCGCTGCCGGCCGGCACGGCCACAGGCGCGGCAGGCTCAGCGGCGGTGGCCGGCACGCTGGCGACTGGCGCGGCCGACGTCAACGGTGCCGCCGGAGCCGCAGGGGCCGGGGCGGGCGCGGCAGCATGGACCGGTGCCTGCGGCACCTGAACAGGCGCAGGCGCTGGCACCGGTGCAGGCGTAGCCGTCGCAGCCGGGCCGGCCTCGCTGGTGGTTTCGGCTGCCGCCTCGGCGGGGGCCTGTTCCAGCGCCAGCGGTGCGCTTTCAGGCTGCTGGCCCGCGGTCACTGCCTGGTCTTCAGGTTCGTCCAGTGGGTGAATCTGGGTGGTGCCGTCGGCACTTTCGACTTCCACGTGCTCCAGCGCCATCTTGGCCAGATCCTTGCCTTTCAAGCTGCCCTGATCCTGCCACCAGATGAAGCTGCCACCGACCACTGCAACCAGCAGCAGCAGGGTGACGCCACGCATGATGTTGTGCGAAAGCCGCACTGGCTCTTCGATACGGCCCAGGGAGTGCACATCACTGCCCTTGGCATGGGTACCGGTGTACTGGTCGAAGGCCTCGACCAGCGGCGCCTGGTCCATGTCCATCAACTTGGCGTAGGCGCGAATGTAACCACGCGCGAAAGTATGCCCTGGCAGCTTGTCGAAGGCGCCGGTTTCCACGTGGTTCAGCGAACTTACGGTGAGGTTGAGCTTGCGGGCCACCTCGGCTTGCGACCACTCCCGTTTCTCGCGGGCCTGGCGCAACAGCTCACCGGGGTTCTGGCCAGTCGCTGCTGCTACTTCGGGATGCGCGGCTTTCATCGTTGCTCCGACAGGTATTGCTGATATTCCGGCGTACCGGGATAAAGTCGTTGTAATTGCTGGCCCAGATCGGCCAGGGTGCCCTGCTCGCCGAATACCCGGGCAAGGCGGCTGCCCAGCAAAAGGCTACGGGCGTTGTGATCGCTCAACTGGCTGAAACGATCGTAGTAATCCCGGGCCGGCACATAATGCCTGTTTTCGAAGGACAACTCAGCCATTTCCAGCAACGCTCTGGGCTGGCGTCGGTTGAGTTGCAGGGCCTTGGTCAGATACGCATGTGCCTGGTCGCGATCGTCGAGCTCCAGGGCCGTCAGGCCAAGGTTCTCGTACACCCGCGAACGCTCAGGATACAGGGTATCGGCACTGGCCAGGCGAAACATCTGCTCGGCTTCGGCGAAACGTTGCTGAGCATATAGGAAACTGCCGTAGTTGTTGCGAATTCGCGTGTCACCCGGGCGGGCTGCAAGGGCTTTTTCGAAGTGCGCCTGGGCAAGAGCTGGCTCGCCTTCGGCCTGGAACACCAGGGCCATGGCGGCGTGAGCGTCGGCATCCGCAGCATCCAGCGCCAGGGCCTTGGCCAAGGGGGCCTTGGCCTGCTGGGTCAAACCTTGTTGCAAATAACCCAGGCCAAGCTGCGTGTAGGCACGCCCTGCCTCTGCCCGCCCCTGGCGGTTGGCCAGGGGATCGCTCGCGCCGCCCGACACGCAGCCGGCCAGCAGCAAAAGCGCAAGGATCGACAGCGCGGCGCCCAGGCTCATGGCAAGGCCGGACTCAGTGACGCACGGCGCTGTCTTGCAGCTCGGCGTCAGCGGACAACTGGCGGACGGCGATGTAGCGCTCGCTGCGGCGGGTGCGGTCGTTGACCTGGCCGACCAGCTGCCCACAGGCGGCGTCGATATCGTCGCCACGGGTGGTACGGGTGGTGACGTTGAAACCACCGTGGTGCAGCAGGTCCTGGAAGCGGCGGATGGCGTTGTTGCTCGGCCGCTCGTAACCCGAATGCGGGAACGGGTTGAATGGGATCAGGTTGATCTTGCACGGTACGTCGCGCAGCAGTTCGATCATCTGTGCCGCATGCTCGGGCTGGTCGTTGACGTCCTTGAGCAGGGTGTATTCGATGGTCAGCACGCGCTTGCCGCCCAGGGTCGACATGTAGCCCATGCACGACTCCAGCAGCATCTTCAGCGGGTACTTCTTGTTGATCGGCACCAGCTTGTTGCGCAGCTCGTCGTTCGGCGCATGCAGCGACAGCGCCAGGGACACGTCGATGTGCTTGGCCAGTTCGTCGATCATCGGCACCACGCCCGAGGTGGACAGGGTGACGCGACGCTTGGAAATGCCATAGCCCAGGTCATCCATCATGATGTGCATGGCGGCGATGACGTTGTCGAAGTTCAGCAGGGGCTCGCCCATGCCCATCATGACCACGTTGGTAATTGCGCGGTCGATCTTGGCCGGGACGGTCCCGAAGGATTTGTTCGCAAGCCACACCTGGCCGATCACCTCGGCGGCGGTAAGGTTGCTGTTGAAGCCTTGCTTGCCGGTGGAGCAGAAACTGCAGTCCAGGGCACAGCCGGCTTGCGACGAGACGCAGAGGGTACCGCGGTCGTCGGTAGGGATGTAGACGGTCTCGACGCAGCTGCCGGAGGCAACGCGGATCACCCACTTGCGGGTGCCGTCGGCGGAAATGTCTTCACTGACCACTTCCGGGGGGCGAATCTCGGCAACGGCCTCGAGCTTTTCGCGCAAGACCTTGCCTACGTTGGTCATGGCCGCAAAGTCGGACACGCCAAAATGGTGAATCCATTTCATCACCTGGCCGGCACGGAAGCGCTTCTCCCCTATCGAGTCGAAGAACTTTTCCATTTCCGGCTGGGTCAGCCCCAACAGGTTGATTTTGCCAGTAGATGTCGTCATGGATTCACCCTCACCCGTAAGCTTTCGCTTAGCGAGTGGTTACCTCGGTAGCAGCGAAGAAGTAAGCGATTTCGCGAGCGGCAGCAGCTTCGGAGTCCGAACCGTGAACGGCGTTGGCGTCGATCGATTCGGCGAAGTCGGCACGGATGGTGCCAGGAGCAGCTTCTTTCGGGTTGGTAGCGCCCATCAGCTCACGGTTCAGAGCGATGGCGTTTTCGCCTTCCAGAACCTGAACAACGACCGGACCGGAAGTCATGAAGGCAACCAGGTCAGCGAAGAAGCCGCGCTCTTTGTGCTCGGCGTAGAAGCCTTCGGCTTCGGCTTTGGACAGTTGCTTGATTTTCGAGGCAACGATTTTCAGGCCGGCTTCTTCGAAGCGGGTAGTGATCTTGCCGATGACGTTCTTGGCAACGGCGTCAGGCTTGATGATCGAGAAAGTACGTTGAACAGCCATGGAAAACTCCAGAATATTGAGTGTTACGAAAAATTAAACCCGCGAATTATACGCGGGTTCCAGGGGATTGCCTAACCTGCAGCGTCACGCTTAGTCGGCTTCTTCGATCCAGGCCGCCTGGATGGCCTCGAGCACTTTCTCACCGCCACGTGACGGATCGTCGCTGAACTCTGGCAGAGCCAGCACCCAACGGTGCAGATCGACGAAATTCACATATCTAGGATCGACGTCCGGCTTGCTTTCCGCAAGCTGGATGGCGATCTCAAGTACATCAATCCATTTCAGGCTCATCGGGCAAACCTCAGTGCGGCGCTTCGGCAGCGTGGTTGAGCGAATACTTCGGGATCTCGATGGTGAGGTCATCTTCACCGACGATCACCTGGCAGGCCAGGCGCGACTGCGCCTCCAGGCCCCAGGCCTTGTCCAGCATATCCTCTTCCAGCTCGTCGGCCTCCTCGAGCGAGTCGAAGCCTTCGCGCACGATGCAATGGCAGGTGGTGCAGGCGCACACACCGCCGCACGCGCTTTCCATCTCGATGTGGTGCTCGTGGGCCAACTCCAGGATGTTGGTTCCTGGCTCTACCTCGACCACCAGCCCGTCCGGGCAGAACTTCTCGTGCGGCAGGAAAATCACCTGGGGCATCGGTTACTCCTCGATCTCATTCAGGTTGCGCCCGGCCAGTGCGGCTTTGACCGTCGAATCAAGGCGGCGGGCGGCAAAGGCATCGGTCACCTGCGACAGACGCTTGGTCTGCTGCTCGATGGCTGCGCCATCGGTGCCGCTGAGCAAATCACGCAATTCTTGCATCTGATACTCGATGGCGACCCGCTCGTCTTCGCTGAGCAGGCGGTCACCGTCGGCATCCAGGGCGCCCTGCACCGCTTCGAGCAGGCGTTCGCCGTCAACCTGGTGCTCACGCAGCTGGCGCGCCTGCTTGTCGGAACCGGCGTGCTCGAAGGAATCCTTGAGCATGCGGGCGATCTCGCCGTCGGTCAGGCCGTAGGACGGCTTGACCTGAATGCTGGCCTCCACGCCCGAACCCAGTTCACGGGCAGCAACGCTGAGCAGGCCGTCGGCGTCGACCTGGAAGGTCACGCGAATCTTGGCGGCGCCAGCCACCATGGCTGGAATGCCGCGCAACTCGAAGCGCGCCAGGGAGCGGCAATCGCTGATCAGCTCGCGCTCGCCCTGCAGAACATGGATCATCATGGCCGACTGGCCATCTTTATAGGTGGTGAATTCCTGGGCACGGGCCACCGGAATCGTGGTGTTGCGCGGGATCACCTTCTCCATCAGCCCGCCCATAGTCTCAAGACCCAGGGACAGCGGGATGACATCGAGCAGCAGCAGTTCGCCACCTACGCGGCGGTTGCCGGCCAGGGTATCGGCCTGGATGGCGGCACCAATGGCCACTACCTGGTCAGGGTCGATCGAAGTCAGCGGGGTGCGACCAAACAGCGCGCCCACGGCTTCCCGAACACGCGGCACACGGGTCGAACCACCGACCATCACCACTGCGCCCACCTCTTCCAGCTCGATGCCACTGTCGCGCACGGCGCGGCGGCAGGCTTTCAGGCTGCGGGCAACCAGGGGCTCGATCATGGCTTCGAAGGCGGCGCGGCTCAGCTCGCCCGCCCAGGCGCCGTGGCTGACGCGGACGGTGTCGGCATCGGTCAGGGCTTCCTTGGCAGCGCAGGCGGCCTGCAGCAGCTGACGCTGGGTGGCCGGATCAAGATCGGCGGACAGGCCGGCCTGCTCGATGATCCAGCCCGCAATGGCGTGGTCGAAATCGTCGCCACCCAGCGCGGTATCGCCACCGGTGGCCAGCACTTCGAACACGCCGGCAGTCAGGCGCAGGATGGAAATATCGAAGGTGCCGCCACCCAGGTCATAGATGGCCACCAGGCCTTCGGCGTTCTGGTCCAGGCCGTAGGCCACGGCCGCGGCGGTCGGCTCGTTGAGCAGGCGCAGCACGCTCAGGCCGGCCAGGCGCGCGGCATCCTTGGTAGCCTGACGCTGGGCGTCGTCGAAATAGGCCGGCACGGTGATCACCGCGCCCACCAGCTCGCCACCCAGGGTGGCTTCGGCACGCTCGCGCAGCACCTTGAGGATGTCGGCGGACACTTCCACCGGGCTTTTCGGCCCCTGGATGGTGTCGATGAACGGCATGTGCGACTCACCGCCGATGAAGCGGTACGGCAGCTGTTCGCCGAGCTGCTTGACGTCAGCCAGGCCACGACCCATCAGGCGCTTGACCGACAGCACGGTGTTCAGCGGGTCGCTGGAAGCGGCTTCGCGCGCGGCCAGGCCGACTTCGCTGTGACCGGCCAGGTAACGCACTGCCGACGGCAGAATGACGTTGCCCTGCGCATCGGGCAGGGGCTCGCTGCGACCGCTGCGCACGGCAGCGACCAGTGAATTGGTGGTACCCAGGTCGATCCCCACCGCCAGGCGGCGCTGGTGTGGCTGGGGGCTTTGACCGGGTTCGGCGATCTGCAGTAGGGCCATGCTTATCTGAATACCTTAGGCGTCATCACGGGCAACGCCGGGTTAATCGTCGAGGCGCTCTTCCAGTTGGCGCACTTCTTGGGCGAGCTTGTCGAGGAACTGCATGCGGCGCATCAGGCGCTCGGCCTTGTCGCGCTCGGCAGGCACGTCCCAGCAGGCGGCGAAATCCTCGTTGAGCGTGTCCTGGGCGACCTTCAGGCGCTTCTTGAACACCGCCACACCGTCGAGGTCGGCTTCATCCTGCAGCTCTTCGAGCTCTTCGCGCCATTGCATCTGCTGCATCAGGAAATCAGGGTCATGGACCGTGACTTCCTGGGGCACTTCGTGGCCACCGATAGCCAGCAGGTAGCGGGCACGGCGCGGCGCACTGCGCAGGGTCTGGTAGGCGTCGTTGAGAGCCGCCGACTTTTCCAGCGCTACCCGCTGCTCGCGCTCGGAGGCGTCGGCGAAGCGGTCCGGATGGACCTCGCGGGCCAGCTCGCGGTAGCGAGTGGCCAGTTTGTCGAGGTCCAGGCGGAAGCAGGGCTGGAGGTCAAACAGAGCGAAATGACAAGGAGTACCCACGGCCAGCCTCAGACGTTGAAGCTTTCGCCGCAGCCACACTCACCGCGCACGTTGGGGTTGTTGAACTTGAAGCCTTCGTTCAACCCTTCCTTGACGAAGTCCAGCTCGGTGCCATCGAGGTAGACCAGGCTCTTGGGATCGATGATCACCTTGACGCCATGGTTCTCGAACACCTGATCTTCCGCGGCCAGCTCGTCGACGAACTCCAGCACGTAGGCCAGGCCCGAGCAGCCGGTGGTGCGCACGCCCAGGCGAATGCCCTCACCCTTGCCGCGCCCGTCGAGGGAGCGGCGAATGTGGTTGGCGGCGGCTTCTGTCATGCTGATAGCCATCGGAACTCCTTGACTCTTACCTTGCAACGGGCGGCTTAGATCAAGCCTTTCTTCTGCTTGTAGTCGCGAACAGCTGCCTTGATGGCATCTTCGGCGAGTACCGAGCAGTGGATCTTCACTGGCGGCAACGCCAGTTCTTCCGCCAGCTGGGTGTTCTTGATGGTTTCGGCTTCGTCCAGGGTCTTGCCCTTCATCCACTCGGTGGCGAGGGAGCTGGAAGCGATGGCCGAACCGCAGCCGTAAGTCTTGAACTTGGCGTCTTCGATGATGCCTTGCTCGTTGACCTTGATCTGCAGACGCATCACGTCACCGCACGCAGGGGCGCCGACCATGCCGGTACCGACATCCGGGTCCTCGGCGTTCATCTTGCCGACGTTGCGTGGGTTTTCGTAGTGGTCGATGACCTTTTCACTGTATGCCATGGTGCAATTCCTTCCTCATCAGGGAGCCGCTCTTGCCGGCGACTGCTTAGTGGGCGGCCCACTCGATCTTGGAGATGTCAACGCCGTCTTTGTACATGTCCCACAGCGGCGACAGCTCACGCAGTTTGTTGACGGCCATGCAGACTTGCTGCGCGGCGTAGTCGACTTCTTCTTCGGTGGTGAAGCGGCCGAAGGAGAAGCGGATCGAGCTGTGCGCCAGCTCGTCGTTGCGGCCCAGAGCGCGCAGTACATACGACGGCTCGAGCGAAGCGGAGGTACAGGCCGAACCGGACGATACGGCGATGTCCTTCAGCGACATCAGCAGCGACTCGCCTTCGACGTAGTTGAAGCTCAGGTTCAGGTTGTGCGGCACGCGGGCAGTCTTGCTGCCGTTGACGTACAGCTCTTCGAGGTCCGAGACCTGCTTGAAGAAGCGGTCGCTCAGGGCCTTGATGCGCACGTTCTCGGCGGCCATCTCCTGCTTGGCGATGGCGAAGGCCTCGCCCATGCCGACGATCTGGTGGGTCGGCAGGGTGCCCGAACGCATGCCGCGCTCATGGCCACCGCCGTGGATGATGGCTTCCAGACGTACGCGCGGCTTGCGGCTGACGTACAGCGCGCCGATGCCTTTGGGGCCGTAGACCTTGTGCGCCGAGAACGACATCAGGTCGACCTTCAGCTTCTGCAGGTCGATTTCGACCTTGCCGGCGGACTGGGCGGCGTCGACATGGAACAGCACGCCGCGTGAGCGGGTCAGCTCACCGATGGCGGCGATATCGTTGATCGAGCCGACTTCGTTGTTCACATGCATCAGCGAGACCAGGATGGTGTCGTCGCGCAGGGCGGCTTCGACCATGGCCGGGGTGACGATGCCGTCTTCGCCCGGTTCCAGGTAGGTGACTTCGAAACCTTCGCGCTCGAGCTGGCGAGCGGTATCCAGGACCGCCTTGTGCTCGATCTTGGAGGTGATGATGTGCTTGCCCTTGGTCTGATAGAAGTGCGCCACACCTTTCAGGGCGAGGTTGTCGGACTCGGTGGCACCGCTGGTCCAGACGATTTCGCGCGGGTCGGCGTTGATCAGCTCGGCAACCTGGCGGCGGCCGTTCTCGACCGCTTCCTCGGCCTTCCAGCCGAACACGTGGGAACGCGAGGCCGGGTTACCGAAGTTGCCGTCGACCAGCAGGCAGTCGGCCATCTTCTGGGCGACACGTGGGTCGACCGGCGTGGTAGCGGAGTAATCGAGGTAGATCGGCAACTTCATGGGTATCTCCTATCAGGCGGTGGCGTCGCTCGTGACTGTTAAGCGGTCAGTCGACGGCGGACGTCTCAATCTTGTCCAGCAGGGCGGTACGGCCTGCGACACGCCGCAGGTCCTGGCGCTGGGCGACTTCCTGCACCTCACGGCGCATGACAAGGTCAGCCAGGCTGATGCCACTGAGGAATTCGTGAATCTGCTGGCTGAGGTCGCACCACAGGTGGTGGGTCAGGCAGGTGTCACCGGCATGGCAATCCCCGAGGCCCTGGCAACGGGTGGCATCGACCGACTCGTTGACCGCGTCGATGACCTGGGCCACCTGGATGGTTTCCATGCCGCGCGACAGCTGGTAGCCACCGCCCGGACCGCGCACACTGGAAACCAGGCTGCTGCGGCGCAGCTTGGCGAACAGCTGTTCCAGATAAGAGAGGGAAATGCCCTGGCGCTCGGAAATGTCGGCCAAAGACACCGGCCCATGCTGCGCGTGCAATGCCAGGTCGAGCATGGCAGTGACGGCGTATCGGCCTTTGGTAGTCAGTCGCATGGCTAATGGGTACCACGGGAGTTACGGGATGTGTGCGAGTATGCGATTCCCGAGCATTTAAGTCAACTATTAGACCTACTGCTTTAGTCGGGTTTGCATTAGGGAGGCGGGCGCGAGTGTAGCAGCAATGGGGCGCGAGCACACGCCCCATATGTCAGAGTGACTTCACCGCGACGCAATCAATGCGACTGAGTGTCGCGCTGGGCCGCCTGGGTTTCGACCGCGAAGTCATCTTCCGGCAATTTCGGCAGCTCCTTGGCACAATAGTCACTGCCCATCTTGGTCAGCGCGCCGCACATCCCCTCCAGACGCTCGTCGACCGCCTGCAGATGATCAAGCATCTGACCGATGGCGCGGGCTACCGGGTCCGGCATGTCACCGCTGACACCGTAGGCATCGAAGCCGATTTTCTCGGCCATGGCCTTGCGCCTGGCCTCGAGCTCGGTGTCCTCGCTGTTCCTGACGATGATCCGCCCCGGGATGCCAACCGCAGTGGCGCCGGCCGGAACCGCCTTGGTCACCACGGCATTGGAGCCGATCTTGGCCCCGGCACCGACGGTGAACGGGCCAAGCACCTTGGCACCCGCCCCGACCACCACACCGTTTTCCAGGGTTGGGTGACGCTTGCCTTTGTTCCAGCTGGTGCCGCCCAGGGTCACCCCCTGATAAAGGGTGACATCGTCGCCGATCTCGGCGGTTTCACCGATGACGATACCCATGCCATGGTCGATGAAGAAGCGCCGACCGATGGTCGCGCCGGGATGGATCTCGATACCGGTCATCCAGCGACCGAAGTTCGACACCAGGCGTGCCAGCCACTTGAAGTCACGCTTCCACAAGGCATTGCCCAGGCGGTGCAGCCAGATGGCGTGCATGCCCGGATAGCAGGTCAGCACCTCGAAGGCATTGCGTGCCGCCGGGTCACGATGGAACACGCTCTGGATATCTTCACGCAGACGTTCGAACATCTGTCAGTCCTTCCGTTTATGCGGCTCGCCCCGGGCGACCTTCTGGGTCTCGGTGAGGATGCCGCGCAAAATGCTCATTTCCGAACGATTTACCGAGCTGCGCCCGTACAGCCGGCGCAGGCGCGGCATCAGGTGCTTGGGCTTCTCGGGGTCGAGGAAGCCGATGTCCACCAGGGTTTTCTCCAGGTGTTCGTAGAACAGCTCCATTTCGTCCATGGTCGCCAGCTCGTTGCTGCGCAGCGAGTTGGCGTCGAACTTCTCGACCTTGGTAGGCGCGCCTTCGGCTGCCAGCCAGGCCATGCGCACCTCATAGGAGAGCACCTGGACTGCGGCGGCAAGGTTCAGCGAGCTGAAGTCGGGGTTCGAGGGAATGTGCACGTGGAAGTGACATCGCTGCAGTTCTTCGTTGGTCAGGCCGGCGTGCTCACGCCCGAACACCAGGGCGATCTCTTCACCACCGTTGGCGTGCTCCACGGCCTTGGCCCCGCATTCGCGCGGGTCGATCAACGGCCAGGGGATGCTGCGCTCACGAGCACTGGTGCCCATGACCAGATTGCACCCGACCAACGCGTCTTCAAGGCTGTCGACCACCTGGGCATTGGCCAGGATATCGTCGGCGCCCGAAGCCCGCGCGGTGGCGTCGCCGGACGGGAACTCTTTTGGCTGCACCAGCACCAGACGCGACAAGCCCATGTTTTTCATGGCACGCGCAGCGCCGCCGATGTTGCCGGGGTGGCTGGTATTGACCAGAACAACACGAATATTTTGCAGCAAGGTGTTGTGCTCTCAGATGCAGGTTTGGGGGAAAACGATCTTACAGAACCGACCAGCGTAACGCCACGAAAGCAAATGTGACACTTCTGCCGCCAAACTTTTCTGTTAGAATGTCCGGCTTTCTTCTTTAACATCTCCAGGTGACCCGCCCATGCAGCCTATGCTGAATATCGCCCTGCGCGCCGCTCGCAGCGCCAGTGAACTGATTTTCCGCTCCATCGAACGCCTGGATAGCATCAAGGTCGACGAGAAAGAGGCCAAGGACTACGTCTCCGAAGTGGATCGTGCCGCCGAGCAGAGCATCGTCAACGCCCTGCGCAAGGCCTACCCGAACCACTCCATCCAAGGTGAAGAAACCGGCCTGCACGCCGGCACCGGCGAAGAAGGCAAGGACTATCTGTGGATCATCGATCCGCTGGACGGCACCACCAACTTCCTGCGTGGCATCCCGCACTTCGCTGTCAGCATCGCCTGCAAATACCGTGGCCGCCTCGAGCATGCCGTGATCGTCGACCCGGTTCGCCAGGAAGAATTCACCGCCAGCCGCGGCCGCGGCGCCCAGCTCAATGGCCGTCGCCTGCGCGTCAGCTCGCGCACCAGCCTGGACGGCGCCCTGCTGGGCACCGGCTTCCCGTTCCGTGACAACCAGATGGCCGACCTGGACAACTACCTGGGCATGTTCCGCGCCCTGACTGGCCAGACTGCCGGCATCCGCCGCGCCGGCTCCGCCAGCCTGGACCTGGCCTACGTGGCCGCCGGCCGTTTCGACGCCTTCTGGGAGTCGGGCCTGTCGGAGTGGGACATGGCGGCCGGCGTGCTGCTGATCCAGGAAGCCGGTGGCCTGGTGAGCGACTTCAACGGCGGCCATGACTTCCTCGACAAGGGCCACATCGTTGCAGGCAACATCAAGTGCTTCAAGGCCGTACTGACCGCTATCCAGCCACACCTGCCAGAGCACATGAAGCGCTAAGCGCGGATTGCAGGCACAAAAAAAGCACCTATTGAGGTGCTTTTTTTATGCCTGATTTCCAGAGCTTGCACACACCTTGTGGGAGCGGCCTTGCGTCGCGAAAGGGTCGCAAAGCGGCCCCGGGATCTCTGCCATATCATAAATTGCCGGGACTGCTTCGCAGTCCATTCGCGACGCAAGGCCGCACCCACAAAAAGCAATGCAAGACCGAAATCATTGCCCGGCTTCGCTGAGGATCAGCTTGCCATTTTTATCCAGCGGAATGGTCGAACCCGGTTCGCGGTCCATTTTCACCTGGCCGACCTGGTCGCCGATGGTGTACTTGACGTTGTAGCCCACCACCTTCTCGCTGATGTCGTTGACGGTATTGCAGCGGGTTTGCGTGGTCGTGTAGGTATCACGCTCCTGCATGCCCTCCTGCACCTTGTTACCGGCATAACCACCACCGACCGCACCGGCCACGGTGGCGATCTTCTTGCCGGTGCCGCCACCGATCTGGTTACCCAGCAAGCCACCCGCAATGGCACCGACCACGGTACCGGCGATCTGGTGCTGGTCCTTGACCGGCGCCTGACGCGTAACGGTGACGTCCTTGCAGACCTCACGCGGGGTTTTGACCTGTTGCTTGATCGGTTGCACGTCGGTGACCTGCGCGTATTCAGGCCCTTTGTTCACCAAGCTGTAGGTTGCGACAGCACCTCCGGCAGTCACACCGACAGCACCCAGTACAGCACCTACCAGCATTGATTTGTTCACATGAACCTCCTGATCCTGCCTGCGGGAGCCTTCCCGCCTTCTCCCAGCCTTGGAGCGAAAAAAAAGGCGTGAGTTCAACACTCACGCCTTTTTGGTCGCCGAACGGCGTAGGACTAATCCTTAAGGACGCTCATCCACGCCTTCGTTTTTCGCAGGCGGAATCAGGTCTTCGCTGTTCAGGTTCAGCCAGATCAGTACCACGTTGGCGATGTAGATCGACGAATAGGTACCGGCCATGACACCGATGAACAGTGCCAGCGAGAAGCCGAACAGGTTGTCGCCGCCGAAGAACAGCAGCGCAGCGATCGCCAGCAAGGTCGACACCGAGGTGGCGATGGTGCGCAGCAGGGTCTGGGTGGTCGAGACGTTGATGTTCTCGATCAGCGAGGCCTTGCGCATCACACGGAAGTTCTCACGTACGCGGTCGAAGACGACGATGGTGTCGTTCAGCGAGTAGCCGATGATCGCCAGTACCGCCGCCAGCACCGTAAGGTCGAAGGTGATCTGGAAGAACGACAGGATACCCAGGGTCACCACCACGTCGTGGATCAGCGAGACGATCGCGCCCACGGCGAACTTCCACTGGAAGCGGAAGGCCAGGTAGATGAGGATGCCACCCAGTGCCAGGAGCATGCCGAGGCCGCCCTGGTCGCGCAGCTCTTCACCCACCTGCGGGCCGACGAACTCGACGCGCTTGATGGTGGCTGGGTTGTCGCCACCGACCTTCTGCAGCGCGGCAGCAACCTTGTTACCCAGCTGCGGGTCATCGCCCGGCATGCGCACCAGCAGGTCGGTGGTGGCGCCAAAGCTCTGCACCACGGCCTCGTGGAAGCCGGAGTCGACCAGCTCGGCACGTACCGCCTTGAGGTCGGCCGGGCGCTCGTAGGTCAGCTCGATCAGCGTACCGCCGGTGAAGTCCAGGCCGAAGTTCAGGCCCTTCTGCCACCAGCTGAACAGCGCCAGCACGGTGAGGAGCACGGTGACGGCGAACGCGACATTGCGCACGCCCATGAAGTTGATGGTTTTCATCGCAGCTCCCTCAAACCCACAGCTTCTTGATGTCACGCCCGCCGCAGGTCAGGTTGACCATTGCACGGGTCACCATGACGGCGGTGAACATCGAGGTGAAAATCCCGAGGGACATGGTGACCGCGAAGCCCTTGACCGGGCCGGTACCCATGGCGAACAGGATGCCGCCGACCAGCAGGCTGGTCAGGTTGGCGTCGATGATCGCGGTATAGGCGCGGTTGAAACCTTCGTGAATGGCGCGCTGCACCGACATACCGGCATTCAGCTCCTCACGGATACGCGAGAAGATCAGCACGTTGGCGTCCACCGCCATACCCATGGTCAACACGATACCGGCGATGCCTGGCAGGGTCAGGGTCGCGCCCAACAGCGACATCAGCGCCAGCAGCAGGACCATGTTGCCCGCCAGGGCAACGGTGGCGATCACGCCGAAGCCGCGGTAGATGGCGATGATGAACAGCGAGACGAACAGCATGCCCCACAGCGACGCATCGATACCCTTGGTGATGTTGTCGGCACCCAGGCTTGGACCAATGGTACGTTCTTCGGCGAAGTACATCGGCGCAGCCAGACCACCGGCACGCAGCAGCAGGGCCAGTTCCGACGACTCACCCTGGCCGTTCAGGCCGGTGATACGGAACTGGCTACCCAGTGGCGACTGGATGGTCGCCAGGCTGATGATCTTTTTCTCTTCCTGGAAGCTCTGTACGGCAACGTCCTTCTCGACGCCATCGACAGTCTGCTTGACGTAGCGAGTTACCGGCTTCTGCTCGATGAAGATCACCGCCATGCTGCGGCCAACGTTGCTGCGGGTGGCGCGGCTCATCAGCTCGCCACCGTGGCCATCCAGGCGAATGTTCACCTGCGGCCGACCATGCTCGTCGAAGCTGGCCTGGGCATCGGTAACCTGGTCACCGGTGATGATCAGGCCGCGCTCGACAGCAGCGGAACGGTTGCCTTCACGGAACTCGAAGACCTCGGTAGTGGCCTTGGAAGCGCCCGGCTCGGCACCGAAGCGGAACTCCAGGTTGGCGGTCTTACCGAGGATACGCTTGGCTTCGGCGGTGTCCTGCACGCCCGGCAGCTCGACCACGATGCGGTTGGCGCCTTGGCGCTGCACCAGCGGCTCGGCCACGCCCAGCTCGTTCACACGGTTGCGCACGGTGGTCAGGTTCTGCTTGATCGAGTACTCGCGGATCTCGGCGACTTTCGCCTGGGTCAGCGCCAGACGCAGCACGGCGAGCTCGTTGCGCTCGGTGGTGGTCAGGTCGAAGTCATTGAAATTCTTGCGGATCAGGGCGCGTGCCTGCTCGCGGGTAGCATCGTCAGCGAAGCCCAGCATTACGCCGCCATCCTGCTGCGGCAGGCTGCGGTAGCGGATGCGCTCTTTGCGCAGCAAGGTCTTGACCTCGCCTTCGTAGACTTTCATGCGGGCGCTCATCGCCTTGTCCATGTCCACTTCGAGCAGGAAGTGCACACCACCGGACAGGTCCAGGCCCAGCTTCATCGGGCTTGCACCCAGGTTGCGCAGCCATTGCGGGGTCGTCTGGGCCAGGTTCAGGGCCACGACATAATCATCGCCCAGTGCCTTGCGCACGACATCCTTGGCTGGCAGTTGATCTTCCTGGTTGGTCAGGCGAATCAGCCCACTGCCCTTCTCACCCAGGCTCGCGCCCTTGACGGTGATACCGGCATCGACCAGCGCCTTGCTGACGCGATCGAGGTCGGCCTGGTTGACCCGCAGCGCCGAGCTGGCACCGCTGATCTGCACCGCCGGATCATCCGGGTAGAGGTTGGGAGCGGAATAAATGAAACCGATCGCCAGTACCACCAGGATCAGTGCGTATTTCCACAGAGGGTATTTGTTCAGCATCACGCCGCCCGTTCAAGACGCGGGGCGCTTTGCGCGCCCCGACTGGAAAAATGAAACCGGTAACTCAGATAGCCTTGAGCGTACCCTTTGGCAGGGTGGCCGCGATGGCACCCTTCTGGAACTTCAGTTCGACGGTGTCGGAAACTTCCAGGACCACGAAGTCATCGGAAACTTTGACGATCTTGCCGGCGATGCCGCCGTTGGTGACAACTTCATCACCTTTCTGCAAGTTGCTCAGCAGGTTCTTCTGCTCTTTGGCGCGCTTGGCCTGCGGGCGCCAGATCATCAGGTAGAAGATGACCAGGAAACCGACCAGGAAAATCCATTCGAAACCGGTGCCGGCTGGGCCAGCGGCGGGTGCTGCAGCGTCCGCGTAAGCGGCGGGGATCAAGAAGCTCATTGGGCACTCCTAATGTAATGTTCTAATAATGGATGCGAACAGTCAGTCCAAAGGCGGCACAGGCAGCCCGCGTTTGGCGTAGAAGGCGTCGACAAAGGCGGCCAATTTACCCTGTTGAATAGCCTCGCGTAAACCGGCCATCAAGCGCTGGTAATGGCGCAAGTTGTGGATGGTATTCAGCATGCTGCTCAGCATTTCGCCACACTTGTCCAGATGATGCAGATAAGCGCGGGAGAAGTTGGTGCAGGTGTAGCAGTCACAGGTCGGATCCAGTGGCGAATCATCATGGCGATGGAACGCGTTGCGGATCTTGATCACCCCTGTATCGACGAACAGATGGCCGTTGCGCGCGTTGCGCGTGGGCATCACGCAGTCGAACATGTCGACGCCGCGGCGCACACCCTCAACCAGATCTTCCGGTTTGCCTACCCCCATAAGGTAACGAGGTTTGTCAGCAGGCATCTGGCCCGGCAGGTAGTCGAGCACCTTGATCATTTCGTGCTTCGGCTCGCCAACCGACAGGCCACCAATGGCCAGGCCGTCGAAGCCGATGTTTTCCAGGGCTTCCAGCGAGCGCATGCGCAGGTCCTGGTACATGCCACCCTGGACGATACCGAACAGTGCCGCCGTGTTGTCGGCGTGGGCATTCTTCGAGCGTTGGGCCCAGCGCAGCGACAGTTCCATGGAGGTGCGCGCCACGTCGTGCTCGGCCGGGTACGGCGTGCACTCGTCGAAAATCATGACGATGTCCGAGCCCAGGTCACGCTGCACCTGCATGGATTCTTCCGGGCCCATGAACACCTTGGAGCCGTCGACGGGCGAGGCGAAGGTCACGCCTTCCTCCTTGATCTTGCGCATGGCGCCCAGGCTGAACACCTGGAAGCCACCGGAATCGGTGAGGATAGGGCCTTTCCACTGCATGAAGTCATGCAGGCCGTTGTGCTTCTTGATCACCTCGGTACCCGGGCGCAGCCACAGATGGAAGGTGTTGCCGAGGATGATTTCGGCGCCGATGGCCTCGATGTCACGCGGCAGCATGCCCTTGACCGTGCCATAGGTGCCCACCGGCATGAACGCCGGGGTCTCGACCGTGCCACGGGGGAAGGTCAGCCGGCCACGACGGGCCTTGCCGTCGGTGGCCAGCAGTTCGAACGACATTCGACAGGTGCGACTCATGCTTGATCCTCTGGGCCGCGTGGCGCCGGATTGCGGGTGATGAACATGGCATCACCGTAACTGAAGAAACGGTAACCCTGGTCAACCGCCGCCGCGTAGGCAGCCATGGTCTCGGGGTAACCGGCGAAGGCCGAGACCAGCATCAGCAGCGTGGACTCCGGCAGGTGGAAGTTGGTGACCAGGCAATCGACCACATGGAATGGCCGACCCGGGTAGATGAAGATGTCGGTATCACCGCTGAAGGCCTTGAGCACGCCATCGCGCGCTGCGCTCTCCAGCGAGCGCACGCTGGTGGTACCGACTGCGATCACCCGGCCGCCACGGGCGCGGCAGGCCTCGATGGCGTCGACCACGTCCTGGCTCACTTCGAGCCACTCCTTGTGCATGTGGTGGTCTTCGATCTTGTCGACCCGCACTGGCTGGAAAGTACCAGCACCCACGTGCAAGGTGACGAAGGCACGCTCGACGCCCTTGGCGGCGATCTGCTCCAGCAGCGCCTCGTCGAAGTGCAGGCCGGCAGTCGGCGCGGCTACCGCACCGGCGCGTTCGGCGTACACGGTCTGGTAGCGCTCACGGTCTGCGCCCTCGTCGGGGCGGTCGATATAGGGCGGCAACGGCATGTGCCCGACACGATCGAGCAGCGGCAGCACCTCTTCGGTGAAGCGCAGTTCGAACAGCGTGTCGTGGCGGGCGACCATCTCGGCCTCGCCACCGCCATCGATGAGGATCACTGCGCCTTCTTTCGGCGCCTTGCTGGCACGTACATGGGCCAGCACGCGGTGGCTGTCGAGTACACGCTCGACCAGGACTTCCAGCTTGCCGCCGGAGGCTTTCTGGCCAAACAACCGCGCCGGAATCACCCGGGTGTTGTTGAACACCATCAGGTCGCCCGGCCGCAGGTAGTCGAGCAGATCGGGGAATTGCTTGTGCGCCAACGCCCCGCTCGGGCCATCGAGGACCAGCAGACGGCTGCCATGGCGCTCGGCCAGAGGGTGGCGGGCGATCAGGGAATCGGGGAGTTCGAAGGAAAAATCGGCGACGCGCATGATGATGTTCGGGTTCGACAGGGCCGGGAAGTTTAGCCCAATGTGTGAAAATTGACCATGAAAGCCGATTGACCGACCACGAGCACCTCTCTATACTGCGCGCCACAAGCCCTGATGGCGGAATTGGTAGACGCGGCGGATTCAAAATCCGTTTTCGAAAGGAGTGGGAGTTCGAGTCTCCCTCGGGGCACCAAGATCCGGAAAAAACCGACCTTATGGTCGGTTTTTTTGTGCCTGCCATTGAGCGTTCAGTGCCTACAGTGACAGCGGTTTGCCCCCGAAGAGGCCAAATGACCTATCCAGCTCAATGCAGCTCAATCGAGCTCAACCCAGCTCATTCATCCCGATAAGCCAACCCCGCCTTTTGACGCCACCCCAACGACCACGTGCCCTCCAGTCATCCAGCAAATCTATTGGCCACGACTCCAGTACTGGCCATAAGCTGTCATTCGTCGGTTATATGCCAAAAGTATTGATGCCGTGATGGCTCTTCGCCATAGTTGCGCACCCCTTATCCATTTAACACTGCGTGACCCATGAACAAAACCGCGCCCTGTCTGGCAGCAATGATGCTGCTGAGCGGGTGCAATGGAATGCCAACCGCTTACGTTTCAGACCCCGTCTACGACCAGGCTTTTGTCGTTACTTCCGGTGCCCCCCTCCCGATGCTGCTGATGGCCAGCGCCATCCAGTGGAACGAAGACTACGCCGTCACCGCCAAGCACACCCCGTTCCTGCGCAACGTGGTGCATGAAGGGCTGGGTGATGTGGTGTTCTTCAAGCACAAGGCCAGCAAGGTGCCGCAGTGGCGCCAGTTCGTGCCTGGCGAGTCGGTGACGGCGGTCGGCTTCAACAGCATGATGATGCCGGTGCAAGGCAAGGGGCGCACGCTCGACTCACTGGTGCGCCTCAATGGTACACCGGGCAGCGTGTTCTACTCGGTGCATGACGGCCCACTGGTCAAGGGCATGTCCGGCGGCCCGGTGTTCGCCGATGATGGCAAGGTGGTCGGAATGAACGTTGCCTTCATCGCCAAAGACGGGATCGATGCCCGCAGCCGCCCTGACTTGGCTGACAAGGCACGGGTCAGTGTGTTCATGTCGTACAGCGAAATCGACAAGGAATGGCGGCGCTTCCAGTATCTGGCGCACAAGGGCAAGCCACACAGCGCACCTGCTGCGGTCAAGGGTTATGTAGCGGTTGCCAGCAAGCCCTGATCCACGGTTGCGAACCAACATGATACGGTTGCGGTCGGCCTGATGATGTGGCCGGTACATTCTCGCAAAAGGACCTGCCATGCATCTTGCCCACCGCCCCGTTCAGCCCGCTGACATCCCCGCCATCTGCTGCTTCCCGCAAGGCCCGGATGAGCTGTTCTACATGTTTCCCAAAGCCACCTACCCGCTCACCCCTGCGCAACTGAGCGACGCCATCGCCCAACGCAGCGGTTCGACCGTGGTCGAGGGCAATGGCCTGGTGCTCGGTTTCGCCAACTTCTACAAGGCCGAGCACGGCGGTATCTGTGCCCTCGGCAACGTGGTGGTCGCGCCCGCCGCTCGCGGCCAGGGCGTGGCGCGTTACCTGGTGCAATGCATGATCGACCTGGCCCGCGAGCAGTTCGCGGCGCGAGAAGTCTGGGTGTCGTGCTTCAACCACAACACCGCGGGTTTGCTGCTTTATCCACAGCTTGGTTTTGTACCGTTTGGCATCGAGGAGCGGCAGGCTCAGGATGGCAAACGGGTGGCGTTGGTGCAGATGAAGAAGCTGACAGGTTGATTATCAGCGTGAGGAAACATGGGGTTGGGCGAAAAGCTCTACCCCTAGAGCGCGTATGACCTTCAGCACGGTATCAAAGCGAGGCTTTGCCCCAGGGCTAAGCGCTTTGTAGAGGCTCTCTCGTCCCAGCCCGCTTTGCGCCGCAATTTGAGTCATGCCCTTGGCACGGGCTATATGACCAAGCGCACGAATGATCTCAGCGGTATCGCCATCAGATAGCACCTGACTGAGGTATTCGCTGATCGCCTCATCACTATCGAGCAATGCCGCCATATCAAATGGAATCAGCTCTTCTTTCATTTCAGCTCCTTCGCCAGATTTTTGGCCTTCAGGATGTCGAAGGTCTGAGACGACTTGTCTCCCCCGACCAACAAGAGAATCAATCTACTGCCTCTGCGCGTGAAGTAGATGCGGTAACCCGCAGAAACACTGATGCGGAGCTCACTTACACCCTCGCCAACTGACTTGCAGTCGCCCACAATCCCCATTGAAACTCGCTCAATCCGACGAGCAATAGCAAATTTGGCCTTCGGGTCTTTCAGCTCCGCCAACCACAAGCCAAAGCTCTTCGTTTGTTCAACAACATAAACCATGAGTGCGCCCCAAGTGTATCCTTATGGATACACTCATTCAAGAACTGGAAGCGCTCCACTCTCTCAACCTTTGCGACGATACGAATCCAGCCACGTCCTATGGCTTTGTCAGACTTTTCACCACGCTTCGAACGGCAAAATCTCTTGCAACATCCGGCGCCGAACCTTCGCCCCTCCTCGACGTCCCATCCTGCATCCCCGGCTTTTCGAGGCAGCTCGTGTGAAAGACGTCATCGCCCGTAAGTACCGCCTGATCGTCAAGACCTTCGGCTACATCGGCTGGTCGCTGTTCTGGCTGCTGCTCTGGGACGTGCTGGTCACCATCGACTTCATGCTGTTCTTCAACAGCAAGTTCACCCTGCCGCTGATCCCACTGACCTTGTTGGGTTCGGCGCTGGTGGTGCTGGTGAGCTTTCGCAACAGCAGCGCCTACAACCGCTGGTGGGAAGCGCGGACCTTGTGGGGGGCATTGGTGAACAGTTCACGCAGCTTCGCCCGGCAGACGCTGACGCTGATCGATGACAGCGAAGAGGGACCGAACCCGGTCAAGGCGACCTTGCTGCGCCGGCACATCGCCTATGTGAACTGCCTGGCGGCGCACCTGAAGGGCGAGGCCTGCCCGGACGAACTGATGGCGTTCATTCCGCCTGGCGAGTTCGAGCGGCGTAACCGTTCGAACAACTTCGCCAACGATATTCTCAGCGGCTCGGCGGCGTTGCTGGCACGCGAATATCAGGCTGGGCGGCTGGACAGCATTCGCCTGGCGCGGCTGGAGTCGACGCTGGTGGACCTGTCCAACGCCCAAGGTGGCATGGAGCGGATCGCCAACACCCCACTGCCCTACCCTTACGTGTACTTTCCACGGCTGTTCATCACCCTGTTCTGCCTGATCGTGCCGGTGGGGCTGGTGGAATCGCTGGGCTGGTTCACACCGCTGGCATCGACAGTGGTCGGGTTCATGCTGCTGGCGATCGAGCGGATCGGGACAGACCTGCAAAGTCCGTTTCGTTTCAGTGAGCATCAGATCCAGATGGATACCATCTGCGAGACGATTGAAAGGAATCTGGAATCGATGCAGCGGGAAGCTCAGTGTGTGGAGTTGGTGCAGTAAAGGGGCTGCTTTGCAGCCCCGGCTATCTGTCAGGCCCGCACATACCGCTGGCGCAGCACGTCACTGAAAGCATCCACCAGCAACACCAATACCAGCATTGCCATGATCACCGTACTGGCCTGGGCCTCCTGGAACAGACTCAGGGTGGTATAGAGCATCTGCCCCAGCCCCCCCGCCCCGACAAAGCCCAGCACACTGGCCATGCGAATGTTGTTCTCCCAGCGGTACAGGCTGTAAGCGATCAACTGCGGCCACAGGTTCGGCAAAGTCCCGAAACAGAACGCCGTCAGCTGCCCACCGCCCTGCAGGCGAATGGCCGCAGCGGGCTCTGCCGGGGCATTTTCCAGCGCCTCGGCGAACAGGCGCCCCAATACCCCGGACGTGTGCAATGCCAGCGCCAAGGTGCCGGCATTGGGCCCCAGGCCCGCCGCCAGTACCGTCAAGGCAGCCCACACCAGCTCCGGAATGGCCCGCAAGGCATTTAGCAGCAGGCGCGCCAGCGATTGCAGCGGCCAGCCAAAGCGCCCCGCCGCCGGTAACGCCAACAGCATGCCAAGGGCCATCGCCAACAACGTACCCAGCCCAGACATGGCCAGGGTCTCCATGGCGCCCCGCCCTACCGCCTGCAGGTGCTCGATGGACAAGTCCGGATGCAGGAAGCGGCTGGCATACTCGCCCATCTGCCCCAGGCCGCCATCGCCCACCAACGCATGCAAGTCCAGCTGCAGATAACCGAACGACGCCACCACCGCCGCGACGATGGCAACGATCACCAGCAGGTTGATCACCCGGTTCATGCCAGCCTCCCGCGCAGGAAGCGGCTGAGCAGGTCAGCCAGCAGCACCAGGCCGAGGAACGCCAGCAGCATGCTCGCCACCTCGCCCCCGGCAAACATGCGCATCGACAGGTCGATCTGCTGACCCAGCCCGCCAGCACCGACAAAGCCCATCACCACCGAGGCGCGCACGGCACATTCCCAGCGGTAGACGGTGTACGACACCACTTCCGCCGACGCACTGGGCAGAATGCCGTAGAAAAACGCCATCAACCGGCCACTGCCAGCCTGCAGCAAGGCATGCGCCGGGCGCTGGTCGACCGATTCGAAAATTTCCGCATAGACCTTGCCGAGCATGCCGCTGTAGGTGATCGCGATGGCCAGCACCCCGGCCGTCGGCCCCAGGCCAACGGCCCGCACGAACAGCAGCGCCCAGACGATCTCCGGAACGCTACGCAGGAAAATCAGCAAACCGCGCACAGGCAAGCGCAACAGGCGCGACCACGGCCCTGCTCGGCCACCCCGTGATGCCGCGCGCAGTGACAGCGCACGGCTCGCCAGCAGGCTGGTCGGCACTGCCAGCAACAGCGCCAAGGCCATACCGGCTGTCGCCACGGCCAAGGTCTGCAAGGTGGACTCGTACAGCAACGCGAGGAATTCGGCACTGTGCGCCGGCGGCCAGAAAGCGCTGGTGAAACTGGCGATCTGCTGCCGGTTCTGCGCCTGCAGCAAAACGCCAGGGTTCAGTTCGCTCAATTGCAGCCCAGGCCACAGCACGGCCAACGCCAGCAAGGTCAGCAACAGACGCGGCAACGCAGCCGGGTCACGGGCGTCGGTCTTCAGCATCGTGGAATCTGCACGGTCAGGGTCGGCCCCTGGGCTTGCGCTGGAGAGCCCAGTTGCTCGTTGGCGTACAGCGCATCCAGCAATTGCTCGGTCACCGCTTCGGCCGGGCAGTCGAACGCCACCTGCCCTTCACGAATACCGATCACCCGCGGAAAGTGCGCCAGCGCCAGGTCCACCGCATGCAGGCTGGCCACCAGGGTCACGCCATTGGCCACGGCATGGCGATTGAGCAGTGCCAGACTGTGGTCGGCCAGCACCGGGTCCATGGCCGACACCGGTTCGTCGGTCAACAGCACTTCCGGGCGCTGATACAACGCCCGGGCAATGCCGACCCGCTGCAACTGCCCGCCAGACAACTGCCCGCACTGGACGAACAGCTTGTCGGCCAGGCCCAGCTCGGCCAACGCCTGGCGCGCCCCCGGCACATCGATCGGATACACCAGGTTGAGCAGCCCACGCAGCAGGCCCCACTGCCCCAGGCGCCCCGCCAGTACGGCCGTGACCACACGCTGGCGGGGTGGCAGCGGCGGTGCCTGGTGCACCAGGCCAATCCGTGCCCGCAGGCGCTGGCGCGCCCCGGCAGACAGCGCCCAGGGCTGCTCACCGAACAGTTCCAGATGCCCGCTGCTGGGCTGCACGGCCGTGGCCATCAGGTGCAGCAGGCTGGACTTGCCGGCCCCCGAGGGGCCGATGATCGCTACCCGCTCACCTTTGGCGATGCTCAGGCTGACACCCTCGAGCGCGCGGACCTGGCCATGGCGCAGGCCGGCGCCGTGTACATGAATAGTCACTTGAGCAGGCCGGCCTCACGTGCGGCTTGCTCGGTGCCTGCGTAGTTTTCAGGCTTGGTCTCGATGAAGCGGCTGGCCGCCTGCAGGTCGAGGATCGCCTTGTGTTCCGGGTTGGCCGGGTCGAGGTCGAGGAACGCCTGCTTGATCTTCTCTTTCAGCGCCGGGTCCATGTTGCCGCGCACGGTCCAGTTGTAGTCGTAGTAGGCCGGCGTGGTGGCAAATACCTTGACCTTGCTGGTATCGACCTTGCCGGCATCGACCAGTTTCTGCCAGACGCTGGCGTTGAGCACGCCGCCGTCGACCTTGCCAGCCTGCACCCAGGCCACGGTCGCGTCGTGGGCACCAGAATAGGCCACCCGGCTGAAGTAGCTCTCAGGCTTGATGTTGTCTTCCTTGAGCATGAAGTAGCGCGGCATCAGGCTGCCCGAGGTGGACGAGATCGAACCGAAGGCGAACGACTTGCCCTTGAGGTCGGCCAGGCTTTTCACAGCCGGGTTGGCGGTGATGAACTTGGAAGTGAACTGGGCGTCCTGCTCACGCTGCACCAGCGGCGTGGCGGTCGGGTCCTTCAGGCGCACCTGAACGAAGGTGAAACCACCCAGCCAAGCCATGTCCAGGCGGTCGCTGGCCAGCGCCTCGACCACCGCCGGGTAATCGGCCACCGGTACGAACTCCACCTTCATGTCCAGTTGCTTGGACAGGTACTCGCCCAGGGGCTTGAACTTGCGCAGCAATTCAGTCGGCGCTTCGTCGGGGATGGCACTGACCCGCAAGGTGTCGGCGGCCTGGGCGACTACGGCACAGCAGGACAGCACGAGGCCGGCGGCGAGCGCCAGGGGGCGTTTGAGCATGGGAGTTCTCCGGTTCAATAGCGGGGAAAGAGCCGGCAACGCGCCGACGTTGGGAATTATAAGAGGCACAGGCGCAAAGGCCAGCTTTGCTACAATCGCGCAACAAATTGATCCCCTGAGGTGCATATGAGCGAGCCGATTCGCCTGACCCAGTACAGCCACGGTGCCGGCTGTGGCTGCAAGATCTCCCCCAAGGTGCTGGATGTGATCCTCGCCGAAAGCGGCGCCCAGGCCCTGGACCCGAAGCTGTGGGTTGGCAATGCCTCGCGTGATGACGCCGCCGTGTATGCCTTGGACGATGAGCGCGGGGTGGTCTCGACCACCGACTTCTTCATGCCGATCGTCGACGACCCGTACGACTTCGGCCGCATCGCCGCGACCAACGCGATCAGCGATATCTACGCCATGGGTGGTGACCCGCTGATGGCCATCGCCATCCTCGGCTGGCCGGTCAATGTACTGCCCCCGGAGGTCGCCCGCGAAGTGATCCGCGGCGGCCGCGCCGTGTGCGCCGAAGCCGGCATCCCGCTGGCCGGCGGCCACTCCATCGACGCGCCGGAGCCGATCTTCGGCCTGGCGGTCACCGGCGTGGTCAGCAAGCGCCACCTCAAGCGCAACGACACCGCCACCGCCGGTTGCCGCCTGTATCTGACCAAGCCACTGGGCATCGGCATCCTCACCACCGCCGAGAAGAAGGCCAAGCTGCGCGAGCAGGACCAGGGCCTGGCGCGTGACTGGATGTGCACGCTGAACACCCCGGGCAGCCGCTTCGGCAAGCTCGATGGGGTCAAGGCGATGACCGATGTCACCGGCTTCGGCCTGCTTGGCCACCTGGTGGAGCTGGCCGAAGGCAGCGGCCTGACCGCCAAGCTGGACTACGCTGCGGTGCCGCGGCTGCCCAGCGTCGACCACTACCTGGCCGAAGGCTGCATACCTGGCGGCACACTGCGTAACTTCGACAGCTATGGGCACAAGCTTGGCTCCTTGAGCGACGAGCAGAAGCACCTGCTGTGCGACCCGCAGACCAGCGGCGGCCTGCTGGTCGCCGTGGCCCCGGAGGGCGAAGCCGAGTTCCTCGCAGTGGCGGGCGAACTGGGCCTGAGCCTGTCGCCGATCGGCCGACTGGTCGAGCGACAGAGCCACGCGGTCGAGGTGAACTGATGCGCCCCGACTGCACCGACTTCCGTCAACTGTTCCTCGACGACGCGCCGATGATGGACATGCGCGCGCCAGTCGAATTCGCCAAGGGTGCCTTCCCCGGCACCGTCAACCTGCCATTGATGACTGACCAGGAGCGACAGAAGGTCGGCACCTGCTACAAGCAGCAGGGCCAGGCCGCTGCCATCACCCTCGGCCACCAACTGGTCAGCGGCGCGACCAAGCGCGAGCGCCTGCATGCCTGGGCCAGCTTTGCCAAAGCCCACCCGGATGGCTACCTGTACTGCGCCCGCGGCGGCCTGCGCTCGCTGATCGTGCAGCAGTGGCTGCGTGACGAGGCCGGCATCGACTACCCACGTATCAAGGGTGGCTACAAGGCCATGCGCACCTTCCTGCTGGAAACTACCCAGCAGGCCGTCGAGCAATGCGACTTCGTGCTGGTCGGCGGCCTCACCGGCACCGGCAAGACCGATGTGCTGCAGCAGCTGAACAACGTGCTCGACCTTGAAGGCCATGCCAACCACCGCGGTTCCAGCTTCGGCAAGCGCGCCACCGCCCAGCCGGCGCAGATCGACTTCGAGAACAAGCTGGCCATCGACGTGCTGAAGAAGCGCGCCCGTGGCATCGAACAGTTCGTGCTCGAAGATGAGGGCCGCATCGTCGGCAGTTGTTCGGTGCCGCTGGAGCTGTACCAGGGCATGCAGCAATACCCGATGGTGTGGCTGGAGGACAGTTTCGAGAATCGCGTGGAGCGCATCCTGCGCGATTACGTGATCAACCTGTGCGCCGAGTTCGTCGACGTGCATGGCGAGGAAGACGGCCGCCTGAAATTTGCCGGGCGGATGATGCAAAGCATGAGCAACATCCATAAGCGGCTTGGCGGAGAACGCTTCCAGCGATTGTCAGCCATCCTGAGCGAGGCGCTGGACGAGCAGCTGCGCAGTGGCGCGGTGGACCTGCATCGGGGCTGGATCGAAGGGCTGCTCAAGGAGTACTACGACCCGATGTACGCCTACCAGCGTGAAGCCAAGGCCGAGCGGATCGAGTTTGCCGGGGATGGGGTTGAAGTGCGCGAATACCTCAAGGCCCGCGCCCTGGGTAAACACCGGCAATGAATCTCACCCTGTGGGAGCGGGCTTGCCCGCGAATGGGCCAGCCCAGGCAACCTCACTGCCCGGGGCTGAGCACCCGCTCCAGCTCCGCCGCCCGCTCGCGGGTCATGTCCAGCACGCACATGCCGCCTTCCAGCTGCGCCATGGTTCCGCCACTGGCTTGCACATGGAACTTGCAGTTGGCGTCTCGATAGGCGATCCACTGGCGCTGCACATCCCGCAGGCCCTTCTGCGGCCCGGCGTCGAGCTTGGTCGCGAGTTGCTTGTAGACCCGGTTCAGGCGCTGATCCTGCAGTTGGGTTTCAGCCTGAATGCAACTGCTCATGGCCACTGTGCTGGAAGCCTTGTCCATGCATTGGCTGTAGGCCGGCGAGTTGTCGTCGGCCTGCGCCAGCGGCGCGAAAAAGGCCATGAGCAGCAGATAACGCGTGTGCATCGCAAATCCCCTCAAAGCGTTTGCACCGGCTCAGGCGGCATCAGCACCTTGCCCGGCTCGAATTGCAGCGCTGGCATCTGGGTGGCCGCATAAGCGGTTACGGCCAGCGCCGCGATCAGGCCGACATCCAGCCAGTGCCACCCCGGCACATCGTCACGGCTGCGCGCCGTGCAGCACTGCCATAGCTGGCCCAGACAAAACACGGCGATCGCTGCCAGCCACAGGTAGAAGCCCGCACCGAAACCGGTGCGCTGGGTGAATTCATAGCTGATGTTGTCCGGCAGGCGTTCGATGCCAAAGCTGCTGGCCGCCAGGTACAACGCACCCAGCCCAAGCAGCAGCGCCAGCCGACGGAAGCGTCGATGGCAAAGAATGGCAACCGCCAGCAGCGGGTTGGCGAACCACTGGAACATCCCGAAGGGGATGCCCCAGGGGCCGTACAGGAACATCTGCAGCGCCGGCATGTGCCGGCCGGCGCTCATATGGGCGCCGTCAAAGGCCAGGCTGAGCAGGTACAGGGCCAGGCTCAGGGTTAGATAGCAGGCCGGCAAACGGGCGCCAAGGGTCATGCGACTGGCGGCTCCAGCAGCAGGCCGTAGATACCCGAGTCGGTCAGCTCGCCCGCCACGCACCAGCGCGCCCGCAACGTGCCCTCCAGCACGAAGCCCTGGCGTTCGAGGGTGCGGGCCGAGCCTTGGTTACGTGGGTCGATCTCGCCTTCGAGGCGGCGCATGTGCAGGGTGTGGGCGATGTAGTCGATGAAGCAGGTCAGCGCTTCGTCCATGTAGCCCCTGCCCTGCACCGCACTGGCCAGGCAATAGCCGATCTCGCCCCGGCGCGAGACTTCGTCGATGTTGAACAGCTGGACCATGCCAATCAGTTCGCCATTGTCCCGGCGATACATGCCCAGCTTGAGTTGCTCGCCGTTGGTATAGGCTTCGCGGTCGGCGGCCAGGGCGCTTTCGGCTTCGGCCAGGTCCTGCCAGGGGGCATGGTGCCAGTAACGCATGACCTCGGGGTCAGCCATGATCTTCAGCCACTGTGCGGCATCGGCGTGGCGCATCGGACGCAGCTGCAGGCGCGGGCTGTCGAGGCAGAGGTCGGTGGGGAAACTGCGGGGTGGGGTCACGCCGGATCTCCTGTCCATTGCTGGGGAGATGACAGTTTAACGTTATGTGGGGGGCTGCGGGTGTATGTCTTGGGATGTGTGGTGGGGCTGAAACCGAGCGCCGCGCGGGCGGCGCTCGATCTCAAGAGCGCTGCAACTCGACCGGCGAACCCACCAAAGGGCCGCCACAAGCAGGCGAAAATGGCTCAGGCCACCTCCGCCCCATCATCCGGCCAATGCGGCTCGTTGGCCCCCGGCGGCGTCAACGGCGGCAGCCCATAGGCCGCACGGGCATCGTCACAGCTGGGGTTATGCACCCCATCCACCCACGACGCCTCGAACTCGCGGCACGGGCTGGAACGGTTGGCGTAGATGGTGCACGCCACCTGTTGGCCAATCTCACCCTGCAGGCTCACGCAGCGGCAAGGCTTGGCGTCGGTGCCGATCATCGCAACACGGGTGGGGTTGATCTGCACCACCAGGTCATCCGGCACAACACCGCCGGCAGACTGGCATTCGCCCCAGAAGAAGGACACACGGAAGTACCCGCAGCAGGCGCCGCAGTCAAGGCAAGGGTTGTATTCGGACATGATGGCACGGAAGGAAGGTTGTTGTTATCGGGGCTGGGCCCGCGCGCCATTTGTAATCGAAGCCAGGTCGGCTGAGAAGAGGGGCAATGCAAAAATAGTTTACCGTTGATCCGCCAGGCCCGAGCCCGCCGAAGCGGGCCCGGGTGGTGCGTTACTTCTGGGTCAATCCGTCAGCGCGGAACATCTGGCGGATGCCGCGGATCGCCTGGCGAATGCGGTCCTGGTTCTCGATCAGGGCGAAGCGCACATGGTCGTCACCATAGTCACCAAAACCAATGCCCGGCGAGACACAGACCTTGGCTTCAGCCAGCAGCTTCTTGGCAAACTCCAGCGACCCCAGGTGCGCATACTGCTCTGGAATCTTCGCCCACACGTACATCGACGCCTTGGGGTTCTCGACCATCCAGCCCAGTTCGTGCAGGCCCTTGACCAGCAGGTTGCGGCGCTGGCGGTATTGCTCGGCGATATCACGCACACACTGTTGGTCACCTTCCAGGGCCGCGATGGCCGCCACCTGCAGCGGGGTGAAGGTGCCGTAGTCGTGGTAGCTCTTGATTCGCGCCAGGGCGCTGACCAGCTCGGGATTGCCCACCATGAAACCGATCCGCCAGCCGGCCATGTTGTAGCTCTTGGACAGCGTGAAGAACTCCACCGCGATGTCCTTGGCGCCCGGCACCTGCATGATCGACGGTGCTTTCCAGCCGTCATAGACGATGTCGGCGTAGGCCAGGTCGTGCACCACCAGCACATCGTACTGCTTGGCCAGGGCCACCACGCGCTCGAAGAAGTCCAGTTCCACGCACTGGGCAGTGGGGTTGGACGGGAAGCCGAGGATCATCATCTTCGGTTTGGGGATCGACTCGCGAATCGCCCGCTCCAGTTCGTTGAAGAAATCCACTCCTGGCACCAGTGGCACCGAACGCACCTGGGCACCGGCGATCACGGCGCCGTAGATGTGGATCGGGTAGCTCGGGTTAGGCACCAGCACCGTGTCACCATGATCGAGGGTGCCGAGCATCAGGTGCGCCAGGCCCTCTTTCGAGCCAATGGTGACGATGGCTTCGCTTTCCGGGTCGATATCGACCTCGTAGCGCTCCTTGTACCAGTTGGAGATAGCCCGGCGCAGGCGTGGAATGCCGCGGGAAGTGGAATAACCATGGGTGTCATCACGCTGGGCGACCTGCACCAGTTTCTCGACGATGTGCGGCGGGGTCGCACCGTCGGGGTTGCCCATGCTCAGGTCGATGATGTCCTCGCCACGGCGGCGGGCAGCCATCTTGAGTTCGGCAGTGATGTTGAAGACGTAAGGGGGGAGACGATCGATGCGCGCGAAACGGCGCGGCGAACCTGGATTGGCCATGGTTTCCTCTGCAGACGTAAGCGCCCGGAACCGTCCGAGCGACGCTGGCCGCTGCGGCGGCCTGATTCAGAAGATAGTGCCGAAACAGGATGCCTGTAAAGGATAATTTCCTGTTTTACAGGAACTTTTCAGATGTAATTTTTAAAAATCAAAGATCTATGTTTTCAGAGCAGGCCTCTTCGCGGGTAAACCCGCTCCCACAAGGACCGCACCACATTCAAAGCTGGCGCCGTCCTGTGGGAGCGGGTTTACCCGCGAAGAGGCCGGTACAGGAAAAACAGGCAATAAAAAACCCGGCACAGTGGCCGGGTTCTTGGTGAAGCACTCGCCTCGATCAGCGCGCGTAGGTCATCAGTACGTCCGCCGCGGTCTGGCTGTCCACACCCATCATCACGCTCAGGGCAGTAACGGTGAGGATGGAGAAACCGAACACCTTACGGGCCCACTTGCTGTCGTCCTCGGCCTTGTAGCCACCCCAGGCCATGTACAGCCAGTACAGGCCCATGGCTGCAGCCACGGCCAGGTAGCCGAGGCCGGCGTAACCGCCGAGGGTGAGCATCAAGGTGGCAAGCAGGAAAGCCAGCACGTACAGCACGATCTGCTTCTTCGCCGCGAGGACGCCGCGCGCCACCGGCAGGACCGGGATATTGGCAGCGCTGTAATCCTTGAAGCGGAAGATCGCGATGGCAAAGCTGTGCGGCATCTGCCACAGGCTGAACATCACCAGCAAGGTCACTGCAGCCAGGTCGAAGCTGTTGCTCACGGCGCAGTAGCCGATCACCGGAGGCATGGCACCGGAGAGGCTGCCGACCAGGGTGCCGTGCACCGATTTGCGCTTCAGCCAGAGGCTGTAGAAACCAACGTAGACGACGAAGCCGATCAGCGCGCAGAACGCCGACAGCGGGTTGGCCTGCACATACAGCAGGCTGAAGCCCGCCACCCCGAGGAGGGTGGCGTAGACCAGTGCGAGGGTCAGCGACATGCCGCCCTGCACCATGACGCGGTTCTTGGTGCGCTCCATCTTGTGGTCGATGTCACGGTCGATGCAGTTGTTGAACACGCATCCGGACGCCACCACCAGCGAAGTACCGATCACCACCGCCAGGAACAGGGCGAAGTCCACATGGCCCTTCGAGGCAAGGAAGAAACCGCCTGCCACGGAAAGCACGTTACCGAAAATGATCCCCGGTTTGGTGATTTGGATAAAGTGCTTAACGGACATGCAGTCTTACCTCACTTGGCCATCATTTCGAAGTGGATGCTGAACATGATCCACAGCGACAGGCCGACCAGCAGAGCGATTACCAGGGTGGTGAACAGGAACGTCGACACGTTGGAACGTTGCTCTTTCGAGCGGTCCATGTGCAGGAAGTACACCAGGTGTACCACTACCTGAATCACAGCCATGGCCACGATGATCAGAACGGTCAGGTTCTTCGGCAGGCTTGGCGACATGGCCAGGCCAAACGGGATCGCGGTCAGGATGATCGACAGGATGAAGCCGATCATGTACGACTTGACGCTGCCGTGGTTACCTTCGTGATGAGTGTCGTGTGCGTTAGCCATTACAGAACTCCCAGCAGGTAGACGACGGTGAATACGCAGATCCAGACCACGTCCAGGAAGTGCCAGAACAGGCTCAGGCAGCTCATGCGGGTCTTGGCGGTCGGCGTGATGCCGTGCTTGTTGATCTGGTACATCATGATCGCCATCCAGATCAGGCCGGCGGTCACGTGCAGACCGTGGGTGCCTACCAGGGCGAAGAAGCCCGACAGGAAGCCACTGCGGGTCGGGCCGAAGCCCTCGCCGATCAGGTGATGGAATTCATAGATTTCCATCGCGATGAAGCCTGCACCGAACAGGAAGGTCACAGCCAACCAGCCCAGTACGCCAGCTTTCTTGCCGTCGAACATCTTCAGCATGGCGAAGCCGAAGGTGATCGAGGACAGCAGCAGGAACAGCGTTTCTACAGCTACGAAGTCGAGCTGGAAGATGTCGTGACCCGACGGGCCGCCGGCAAAACTGCCGGACAGCACCGCGTAGGTGGCGAAGAGCGACGCAAACAGGATGCAGTCGGTCATCAGGTACAGCCAGAAACCGAGGACGGTCATCTGGCCCGAGTCGTGGTGGTGGTCATCGTGAGCATGGTCATGACCATGCGCGCCACCGTGGATTACTTGACTGGACATTGATTACACCCGTTCAAACGATTCGACACGTGCGCCGGCAGGCAGAGCACCTGCTTTGGCCAGCGCTTTGAGACGCTCGCCTTCGATGCGCGCCACTTCTTCGGCCGGAACCATGTAGCCCTGGTCGTCACGCGCAGCGTGGCGAACGAAGACCGCGATGGTTGCCAGCAGGCTCGCGCCAACCAGCCACCAGATGTGCCAGATGAAAGCGAAGCCGAAGACAGTCAGGAACAGACCCATGAACAGACCGGTAGCGGTGTTGTTCGGCATGTGGATCGCTTCGTACTTGCCCGGCACCTTGTAGGCGACACCGGCTTCCTTGGCTTCGTTCCAGCAATCCAGGCCGACTTTTTCCGGCATGTGGGCGAAGTTGTAGAACGGAGGTGGCGACGAAGTCGACCATTCCAGGGTACGGCCGCCCCATGGGTCGCCGGTCACGTCCAGGTTCTGCTCGCGATCGCGGATCGAAACGACGATCTGGATCAGCTGGCAGGCGATACCGAACAGGATCAGCACGGCGCCGACGACGGCTACGTACAGGTAGGGTTCCCACAGTGGGTTGTCGGAGTGGTTCAGACGACGGGTCATGCCCATGAAGCCCAGGGCGTACAGCGGCATGAACGCAACGTAGAAGCCGGAGATCCAGAACCAGAATGCAGCCTTGCCCCACTTCTCGTTCAGCTTGAAGCCGAACGCTTTTGGCCACCAGTAGGCGAAGCCGGCGATGTAGCCGAATACCGCACCACCAATGATCACGTTGTGGAAGTGAGCGATGACGAACAGGCTGTTGTGCAGCACGAAGTCAGCACCTGGAACAGCCAGCAGAACGCCAGTCATGCCACCGATCGAGAAGGTGATCATGAAGCCCAGGGTCCACAGCATCGGTGCGGTGAAGCGCACACGGCCCTGGTACATGGTGAACAGCCAGTTGAACAGCTTCACACCGGTCGGAATGGAGATCAGCATCGTCGCCAGGCCGAAGAAGGTGTTGACGCTGGCGCCGGCACCCATGGTGAAGAAGTGGTGCAGCCATACAGCGAAGCCCAGCACGGCGATGGCGCCCGATGCGTAGATCATCGAGTGGTGGCCGAACAGACGCTTGCCGGAGAAGGTCGAAGTCACTTCCGAGAACACGCCGAAGGCCGGCAGGATCAGGATGTAAACCTCAGGGTGACCCCACGCCCAGAACAGGTTGACGTACATCATCGGGTTCCCACCAAGCTCGTTGGTGAAGATGTGGAAGTCCAGATAACGGTCAACAGTCAGCAGAGCGAGTGCAGCGGTCAGGATCGGGAACGAAGCCACGATCAGCACGTTGGCCCAGGTGCAGGTCCAGGTGAAGATCGGCATGTCCATCAGCTTCATGCCAGGTGCGCGCATCTTCATCACGGTGACGAGGAAGTTCACGCCGGTCAGTGTCGTACCCAGGCCTGAGAGCTGTAGCGCCCAGATGTAGTAGTCGACACCCACCCCAGGGCTGTACTGGATGCCCGCGAGCGGCGGATAGGCAACCCAGCCGGTCTTGGCGAATTCACCAACGCCCAGCGAGATGTTGACCAGCAGCACGCCTGCCAGCAGCAGGTAGAAGCTCAGGGAGTTCAGGAACGGGAAGGCAACGTCACGTGCACCGATCTGCAGAGGAACCGCCAGGTTCATCAGGCCGGTGAAGAACGGCATCGCCATGAAGATGATCATGATCACACCGTGAGCGGTGAAGATCTGGTCATAGTGTTCAGGCGGCAGGTAGCCTTCGGAGCCACCGGTAGCGGCAGCCAGCTGGGTACGCATCATGATGGCGTCGGCAAAGCCGCGCAGCAGCATGACCATCGCGACGACGATGTACATCACCCCGATTTTCTTGTGGTCGACGGTGGTCAACCACTCGGTCCACAAGTAGGTCCACTTGCGGAAATAGGTGATAGCACCAACGACAGCAATACCCCCGAGCGCGATCATGGCAAGCGTCACCATGACTATCGGCTCGTGGAAGGGTATCGCCTCCAGGGTTAATTTACCGAACATCTCTTACTCCTCTGCACCGGCAGCTGGTTGCATACTCGATTCCACACCCTTGGTTGTGGCCAGATCTTTGCTGCCTGCTTCTTCGTGGCTCGGACGACCGCGGTTCATGCCTTCGTACTTGTCGACGATGATCTGGAACTGGTCAGGCGAGGCCTCGCTGTACAGCGCGACTGGGTTGTTTTCGCTTGGTTTGGCCAAGGCGTCGTATTCGGCCTTGTCCAGCTTCTTCGGCGACTGCTTGACCTCGGCGACCCACTTGTCGAAGTCCTCCTGGGAGGTGGCAGTGGCCTTGAATTTCATGCCGGTGAAGCCAGCGCCGCTGTAGTTGGCGCTGATACCGTCGAATTCGCCGTTTTCGTTGGCGATCAGGTGCAGCTTGGTGGTCATGCCGGCCATGGCGTAGATCTGGCCGCCCAGGCCCGGGATGAAGAACGAGTTCATCACGGCGTCGGAAGTGACGCGGAAGTTGACCGGGGTGTTAGCCGGGAAGACGATCTTGTTGACCGTGGCGATGCCCTGCTCCGGGTAGATGAACAGCCATTTCCAGTCCAGCGCGACCACGTCGATCTGAATCGGCTTCACGTCCGAGTCAAGCGGACGGTAAGGGTCCAGCTTGTGGGTCGACTTGTAGGTGACGTAACCCAGGGCGATGATGATGATGATCGGGATGATCCACACCGCAGCTTCGATCTTGGTCGAGTGCGACCAGTCGGGGGTGTAGGTGGCGGCCTTGTTCGAAGCACGGTACTTCCAGGCGAATGCCACGGTCATGATGATGACCGGAATCACCACCAGCAGCATCAGGCCGGTTGCGATCAGGATCAGGTTCTTTTGCTCAATGCCGACCTGACCTTTCGGGTCGAGCAGGGTCCAGTTGCACCCACTGAGTAAAAGCATGCCTAAAAAGGGCAATATGCCAAACAGTCTGGGGTAACGCTTTTTACTCATCTCACGACCTCTAGATCAGCTTGCTTCAATGCAATTTGTGTTTTGGTAGCCAACACTTCGTCCTGCCAAGTGCGGCATTTCGCGCCCGTACTCGCTCCTGCCCGGGTCCGACTGCAGGACCTTGGCGCAAAGCGTGTTAGCGGTGCTTATGGTTTCGTAGGCAACAGGCCTGTACTTCAGACCAAGTCCATTTGGTGCGGGAAAACGCGGAGGGGGGTCCGCCCGGTATCGCCGTTGGGCGAAACTTGACGAAGTCAGCAAAAAGGAGCGCTGGGGCTTCCTTCAATCCTGCGACTCGCAAGCAGTGCCGAACGGAAATTGGGGGCGATTGTAGATAGGTCGCCAACCCTTGACTATGACTTATTGAGCAACAGTCCTTTACAGAATCTGCAACAATCCGCCCCGAAAAATCAACTTCGCGACAGTTTGTCGCACCCCGCTTGATAGCCCTCGAACCCGCATTTCGCAAGGCTTTGAGGTTGATCTGGATCAAGCGGGAGAGAACATTTCGCTGTTCTCATCCGGTGCAAAAGACCACACCGGAATCGTGACTTTTGTCTAAGACTGGCGCCGGTTGCGGTAGATGCCGAACGGAACCAGGATGGCCGTCAGGACGAATGCCACCAGTGCCCATTGCGCCAGCGACAAACCGAGGATCGGCGGGTACGGCGTGCTGCAGAAGCCGTCGACCTGGAATGCCAGCGGCCAGAGCTTGGCCAGGGGCAAGTCATCGACGATCGGCTGCAGGGTATCGATGCCGCAACTGACCATGGGGTTGGCGAGTATATACACATGGTTGCCAGCCGCAACGATTCCGCCAACGGCACTGAGCACCACCAGGCCCTCGAACAGGGTCAGGCTGCGGCGCCCGGGCATGGCGGCGGCAATGAACGCGAAGATGGCAATAAACAGCAAGGCATAGCGTTGCAGGATGCACAGCGGGCAAGGCGCCTCGCCCAGCACCACCTGCATGTACAGCGCACCGCCGATCAGGGCGAGGCAGATCACCCCCAGCAGTACCAGAAAGCGCCGTTCGCGGTTCAGGCGCGATGTTTGTTCGTTCATTGCCGATTCCTTCGATGGATAGGTGGCAGCGTGGTCCGCCCGCCTGGCGCAATTCTACACGCAGGCAGGGCCCTTGGCGTGTCGAGGAGGCGGCGAGACAGCACTGCGCAGGGCTATCCGGAGATGCTGAGACCGGTTGCAGCAAGGTCGGTTCAACGTGCGCCGGTAAAAAAAGCGGCTGCCCGGGTGCCGTGCAGGGACAAGCCCCTCGACACCCGGGAGTGAAGGATACAGTGATTAAAGGAGGATTAAAGATGAAAGGTGCCCGAGGCACCGTTCATCTTTCCTTATATATAGGATGTAGCGGCCCTTTCGCGGCTAAAGGCCGCTCCTACAGGGCCGCCGCCGGCCCGAAGAACTCGTAGCGGCTCTGCTGCTCCGGCACTCCCAGGCTCTTGAGTTGGCGCCTGACTGCTGCCATGAAGCCCTTGGGCCCAAGGAAATAGGCATCCACGTCACGCCCGTGCGGCAGCCACTCGGCCAGCAGGTCCTCGCTCAGCAGGCCCACGGCATCGGCAGCGGCGCCGCCTTCCGGTTCGGCATAGCAGTAGAAGCGTTTGAGCTGCGGATGACGCTCGGCCAGCCCGTCGACCCAGTCGCGGAAGGCATGCACGGCACCGTTGCGCGCGCAGTGGATGAAATGCACCTCACGCGGTGTCTTCAGCGCCGCCTCAAGCATCGCCAACGTCGGGGTGATGCCCACCCCACCGCTGATCAGCACCAGCGGCTTGGCGCTGGCCGCCAGGGTGAAATCCCCTGCTGGCGGGAACAGCTGCAAGGTGTCGCCGACTACCAGTGCATCATGCAGATAGTTGGAGACCTTGCCGCCCTCCTCGCGCTTGACGCTGATGCGGTATTGCCGGCCATCGCACAGGGCAGACAACGAGTAATTGCGCCGCTGTTCAGCACCGTCGATGAACAGTTGCAGGCCGATGTACTGGCCCGGTTCTGCCTTCAGTACCGGCTTGCCATCTACCGGGGCGAAGTAGAACGAGGTGATTTCGCTGCTTTCCTGCTCACGACGGACCAGGCGGAATTCGCGGCTGCCGCGCCAGCCGCCGGCAGCCCCTTCCTTCTGTTTGTAGAGGGTTTCCTCGGCACCGATCAGTATGTCGGCCAGCTGGCCATAGGCAGCAGCCCAGGCCGCGATCACCTCAGGCGTGGCGATTTCCTTGCCCAGCACTTCTTCGATGGCGCGCAGCAGGCAGCTGCCGACGATCGGGTAGTGCTCCGGCAAGATCTGCAGGGCAACGTGTTTGTTGATGATCTGGCCAACCAGGCCACCGAGCTGCTCCAGCTGGTCGATGTGACGGGCATACATCAGCACGCCATTGGCCAGGGCGCGCGGCTGGTCGCCGCTGGCCTGGTGGGCCTGGTTGAACAGCGGGCGCACTTCTGGGTACTCGCTGAGCATCATTTTGTAGAAATGGGTGGTCAGCGCTTCACCACCGGTTTCCAGCAGAGGGACTGTGGCTTTGATAATTGCACGTTGTTCGGCATTGAGCATTTCGACAACTCCTGAGCCTGAGGCTTCACATGGTTGCCCTTGCTGTTACAGCAATCGTGCCAACCTTTTCCGCCAATGAAATCAGGGCATTGGCGGCAATCATGTCAAAATGACCTGGCGTCACGTATAGTCAAATTGACTTACTGGAGTCCATATGACTACGAAGCCTTTGCTCACCACCTTGCTGCCCCTGGTCAGTGACCTGTCCCGCGACTTGCCGGACCAGGAGCGCTACCGCCGCTTGCTGCAGGCCATGCGCGGCCTGTTGCCCTGCGATGCTGCCGCGCTGTTACGCCTGGACGGCGAGTGGCTGGTGCCGCTGGCCGTCGATGGGCTGTTGCCCGATACCTTGGGCCGTCGCTTCAAGGTCAGCGAGCACCCGCGTTTCCAGATCCTGCTCAGCCGACCGGAACCGACACGCTTTGCCAGCGACTCCGGGTTGCCCGACCCATACGACGGCCTGGTCAACGCACCCCACGCCGACCTTGAAGTGCACGACTGCATGGGCTGCCCGCTGATGGTCGACGAGCGCCCTTGGGGCCTGGTGACCCTCGACGCGCTCACGCCCGGCCAGTTCCAGAGCCTGGAACTCGACGCCCTGCAGGCGTTCGCCAGCCTGGCCGCCGCCACGGTGACCGTGGCCGAACGCATCGAGCACCTGGCCCTGCGCGCCGAAGACGAGCACCATCGCGCCGAGATCTACCGCCAGGCCAGCGGCCAGGATAAGGAACTGATCGGTCAGAGCCCGGCGCACAAGCGCCTGCTGGAAGAAATCCGTCTGGTGGGTGGCAGCGAACTGACCGTGCTGATCACCGGCGAAACCGGTGTAGGCAAGGAATTGGTCGCCATGGCCCTGCACCAAGCCAGCAACCGCGCCGACAAACCTTTGGTGAGCCTCAACTGTGCAGCCCTTCCTGACACGCTGGTGGAAAGCGAACTGTTCGGCCATGTGCGCGGTGCCTTCACCGGCGCCCACGGCGAGCGCCGTGGCAAGTTCGAACTGGCCAACGGCGGGACGCTGTTTCTCGATGAAGTGGGCGAGTTGCCGCTGACCGTGCAAGCCAAGCTGCTCCGCGTGCTGCAAAGCGGCCAATTGCAGCGCCTGGGCTCGGACCGTGAACACCGTGTCGACGTACGCCTGATCGCTGCCACCAACCGCGACCTGGCCACGGAGGTGCGCGCAGGCAACTACCGCGCCGACTTCTACCATCGCCTCAGCGTCTACCCGCTTCAGGTGCCGCCACTGCGTGAACGCGGGCGCGATGTGCTGCTTCTTGCCGGCTACTTCCTCGAACAGAACCGATCACGCCTGGGTTTGAACAGTCTGCGCCTCAGCAGTGAGGCGCAAGCAGCGCTGCTGGCGTATGACTGGCCGGGCAACGTGCGCGAACTCGAACACCTGATCGGCCGCTCAGCCCTCAAGGCCATGGGCCAACACCCGAAGCGCCCGCGCATTCTCACGCTCGAGGCCAGCGACCTCGACCTGCATGCTGCCCAGCCGGCCACGGCCGGCACCCTTCCCCACGCCATGCCCACTGCCCTGCCCCTCCCCGTCGGTGGCCTGCGCGAAGCCCTCGATGAGTACCAGCGCCAGCTCATCGAGGCCTGCCTGCAACGGCATCAGGACAACTGGGCCGCTGCAGCCCGCGAGCTTGGCCTGGACCGTGCCAACCTGAGTCGCCTGGCTCGTCGCCTGGGGCTCCGCTGAGCCAACACACACTAAAGGACTATCCGCAAAGCCATCTGGTGGCAATCCGCTGGGCTGCTATATCTCCCTAATCGCCGGTTACGCGGCCGCTATTCGGCCAGGTTGTGCCAACCAAGGATCGCGCAGACGGTCCTGCGTACCGAAAACCAGCAGGGAGCACTCATGGACAACATCGTCGTCGCCGACAAGCAATCTGCCGTCGCCACCCAGAATGCCTGGGGCAATATCTCCCTCAACAGCCCAGGCGTCGTGCAGATGCCCGTTGCTCCCGACCAGGTGGCGACCGTCACCCGGCGTGGCCAGGACCTGATCGTCACGCTCAAGAACGGAGAAAAAGTCACCGTCGGCAACTTCTTTGCCGTGGACCAGGCAGGGGTTGGCAGTGACATGGTGTTCGTCGGCGAAGACGGCACCCTGTGGCACGCCAATTATGACGCGACCGCCTTCACCGGCTTCACGTTCGATGAAGTGAACTCACTCGACGAACTGGTGGCCGGCAATCGCAAAGGTCGAGGTTTCGTTACCGGCGGTGCCGATGCCTGCCACCAGTTCGTCGAGTGAGTTCACTTCATCGAACGTGAAGACGGTGAAGGTGGTCGCGTCATAATTGGCGAGCCACAGGGGGCCGGCTTCGCAGACGAACATCATGTCACTGCCAACCCCTGCCTGGTCGACGGC